>JAQGOT010000196.1 GCA_028293465.1 Pedosphaera sp.
AATTGATGCAGCTTGTGTCCCAGAAAGGAGCAACTCTTCCGACCGATACCACCGGGGAAAATAAAGGGATGGTGGACCATTTGAAGAACCTTTCTGGGGCCGATTTCGACAAGGCCTACATGAGTCATATGGTCACCGACCACAAAAAGGATGTGAAGGAATTCCAGCGTGAGGCCACCAAGGCTCAGGATCCCGATCTGAAAGCCTTTGCTAATCAAACGCTGCCCGTGTTGCAGGAACACTTGCGCCTCGCGCAGACGGTTCAGGCCACCGTGACCGGGGAGCGACGCCAGTCCAAGGCGGATTAGAAGTCAAACCGCCGACCCGCTCAGGCTTGCGGCAGGGTGAGGAAGAACGTCGCGCCTTCTCCGGGCTCGCTCCGGACCCAGACCTCCCCGCCGTGCGCCTGAACGATGTGCTTCACGATGGCAAGCCCCAAGCCCGTTCCGCCGGTTTCGCGTGAACGCGCCCGGTCGGCCCTGTAAAATCTCTCGAACACCCGCTCTTTCGCCTCCGGCGGAATACCGGGACCATCGTCCTTGACCCAAAGCTCCAATTTGCCATCGGCAATGGATTGACCGCCGATGGTCACGCATCCCTCGGCGCGCCCGTATTTGATGGCATTTTCGATCAGGTTGAACAGCACCTGCTGCAAACGATCCGCATCCGCATTCGCCTCCAAGCCTGCGGGCAAGCTGTTTTGCAGCACGACATTCTTTTCTGCTGCGCGCGCCTGCAAATCCTCAAGGACATGCGCCACTTCCGCCCGCAGGTCCACCGGGTGCAGGTTCATCACAATCTGCCCGCTTTCCAGCCGTGAGATCGTCAGCAAGTCTTCGATCAGGTAAGTCAACCGGTCGGTGTGTTTTTCAATCGTCCGCAGGAATCGGCTGGTGAGCTGCGGATCGCTGCTGGCGCCGTCGAGCAAGGTTTCCACGAAGCCTTTGATGAGCGAAAGCGGCGTGCGTAATTCATGGCTGACGTTGGCCACAAATTCCTGACGCGTGTTTTCCAATTGTTTCAACCGTGTCAAATCGTGAAATACCATGATGGACCCGAGCTGGGTTCCCGCGCGATCCAGCACGGCGGCGGCGTTCACCTCCAGCCAGCGTCCGTTGACGCCCGGCAATTCCAACTCATGCCCCTGCACAATGCGTTCGGCGGGCAAGCGCCGGATCACCTCCGCCAGTTCCTGAAGGCGGAAAGCTTCCATGATGGTTTGCGCCCGCACGTCGGATTTCAAGCCAAAGAACTCCTGGAGCGAGCGGTTGACGAGTTGGACGCGGCCGGATTGATCCAGCACGAGCACCCCCTCCGCCATGCTGTTGAACAAGGCCTGCTGTTCCGCCTGCTGCTGGCCGGCGTCTTGATCGCATTGCCGCCTGAATTCCGCCAGGAATTGCTGTTCCTTAAGCGATTGCTGGCGCAATAGCTCATAGTGGCGACGCCACCAGAAATGGAGCGCTACTGCGGCCGCCACTACGAAAGCCAAAAATAAATAAGCTATCATTTCGGAAAGCGAGGCTCAGGTTCAGGGGCGGATAGGGTGGTTAAGCCGAGGTGGTCAAAGCGCGCATTCCATTTCCTAACCAAAAGCACTATCCTCAGCCCTCTAGAAACCGGTACCCAACTCCGCGCACGGTGTCGAGGTATTTGGCGACGGGCCCCAGCTTCTCCCGGAGCCGGCGCATGTGCGTATCCACCGTCCGGGTGTCGATGAGATTGTCGTACTCCCAAACATCTTGGAGCAGTTGCTCGCGGGACTGTACGCGCCCACGCCGTTGGGCCAGCACGGTCAGCAGTTTGAATTCCGTGGCCGTCAAATCAACGGGTCGCCCTTTGACCGTGGCTTGGTGCCGGGGAATGTCCAGGTGCAGGTCCTTGAAGGTGATTTCATCCGCCTTGGCTTCATCGGGGGGGCCGGTGCGGAGCAAGCGTTTAACCCGCAAAACCAGTTCCCGCGGGCTGAAGGGCTTGGTGACATAATCATCAGCGCCCAATTCCAGGCCCAGGACGCGGTCGATCTCGGCCGCCTTGGCGGTCAGCATGATAATGGGAATGGCCGAAACCCGTTGATCGCGCCGGAGAATTTTGCAGACCTCGAGCCCGTCCACTTCCGGGAGCATCAGGTCGAGGATGATCAAATTCGGCAGCAGCGACCGGGCTTTCTTCAAGGCCTCGTCGCCATCGGCCGCCGTCAGGACTTCGTAGCCGGCGGCCTTCAAGTTGAACTTGATGAGTTCCACGGCATCCGGTTCGTCATCCACTACTAAGATTTTAGGTATCACGCGAGTCTTCGGTACCATGCATCCTACCATTCTACAAGTACGGCAAAGTGACAAGCAGGTTACGGACGGGTTACGAAATTGCGCACGCCTCGCTCTGCCGGGGGGCAAACCGTGCGCATTAAACGATCGATCGCTGCACGGCAAGGGTGGTCGGCGGGGAGGTTGGAACCGGGCAAATCCGGCATCGCCTCAACTGCCTCAATCCCCGCTCTTCAGATATACCTGTGCTTTGGCGAGGCGAGTGATCAGAGACTCGTTTCCGGGCTGCATGGTCAAAAGCTGTTGCAGATGAAAGGCCGCCGCGAGCCAGTTCATTTCCAACTCACTCCTTCGGGCTTCCAATTGATGCCAGTCGGCCACCTCCGCAGTGGAGGTGGTGAAGTCGGCGGGATATGTGGTTCTAAGTCGTTCCCAAACCATCTGCGAGGACTCCGGCTGCGCTGGCGTCGCGCCGCCCACGACGGTAACCGTGCCACCCGAAAGCAGTTTCGCCAGGCTTTCCATGTCTCCCATAGGTTTCCCGTCCATCGGCAATTCCCAAATCCACCTGTCGCCGCCGACATCCGTGGCGAATATCCGGCGCCCGTCGGCCACGAACCTTGCGCTGCGCAGGCCTTGAGTGTGCCTCAGCGGCGGGGTGAGTGGATCGCCCGTCTCGGCGCTCCAGACTCGGACGGTCTTGTCCCAACTGGCCGTCACAACCCATTTGCCATCGGGGCTGAATGCGGCGGTTTGCACCTGGTGGTCGTGGCGGAGGGTTGGGACGAGTTGTCGGCCTGCATGAGCATCCCAAATAATGGCTGTACAATCCTGGCTGGCAGTCACCAACCGGCGGCTGTCGGGACTGAAGGAAGCAAAGAGCACTCCATCGCCATGCATCAATCGCGGGCCCACGGGGAGCCCTGTGCCCGCGTTCCAGACCTGGGCAAAACATTTGAGGTACCCATCCTCGGAGCAACAGGTCACCAACAGCGAGCCGTCGGGACTCAATTGCATGTATGAGACCGGCTGGAGATGCCTGAGTGTTGCAAAAGCGGCGCGGCCGGTGGCGGCGTCCCAGACCTGAACTTCCTTGGCACTTTGTGTGAAGACTCGATTGCCGTCAGAACTGAAGAATGCCGCCCCCACTTTCTCCTTGTGCTCGAGCGGGGACCCGGTCGCTGCTGCCGTGAGGACTGTCCACGTTTGTGCAACTTTGCCTCCGAACGTCACGACGCGTTTGCCATCGTCACTGGTAAGGGCACCAGAAAAGTCATTGGAGACACAAAGACCGGGCCCTAAGGGTTCACCCGTTGCGACATCCCGAACCTGCAAACACCGCTGTGTGCCCTGCGAATTCGTTTGAGTTGGCGAGATCGTCAGGAGGAAAGCCCCGTTATGGCTGAAGCTGGCTTTCTCTATTGGCTCGCCCGCAACAAAGAATGGGCGCAGCACCTGGCCGGAGCTGGCGTCCCACACCTCCACGCCGTGGTTCGTCAAATTGAGAAAGCGGGATCCGTCGTCACTGAAGGAATAGGGTGCGGGCGTGGCGGGCAGCGTACCCCCGGCCAGATCCCACAGGCGGATTGATCCATCCGAGCAGGCAGCCAGGATACGATGACCCTCGGGGCTGAAGGCGGCATGGTTCAGTTTCGAATTTGGTTTCAGAATGGGATTGACGTCCAACGGCTGCAGGGTGTCGGCGGACCAGAGGCGGGCGGCACCATCGAGACAGGCGGTGAGGAGGAGGCGACCGTCCGGGCTGAACTCCGCACTTTCCACCGATTCCTTGTGGCGCAGGTCGGGCAGGATTGGCCGGCCGGTCGCCACCTCCCAGACCCGGGCTGTGGAGTCGCCACCCGCAGTGACGAGTTTATGGTCATCCGGGCTGAACGCGGCATAGTTTACCCAATTTCGGTGTTTGAGCGGCTGGCCGACCTGCTGGCCGGTGGTTGCATCCCAAAGCTGGGCGGTATAATCGCGACTGGTCGTGACGATCAGCTTTCCGCCATGGCTGAAATCCGCAAAGGAACACCTGGCCGTGTGCTGCTTGAGTTCCAGTTGCAGTTGGCCGGTCCGGGCATCCCACACCCGGGCCACACCATCGTTACAGGCCGTGACAATGCGCAGGCCGTCGGTGCTGAACTTCGCGCTGAACAACCGGTCCGGGTGAGGCAAGCGGCGGATTTCCTTGAGGTCGGCCGCATCCCAAATGCAGGCCATTTTATTCCAGTTCGCGGTCACGATAAACCGGCCATCGGGACTGTAAGAGGTGCGGAACGATGCATGCTCCTGCCCAAATGGATGGCCGTACATCTGCCCGGTTTGAAGGTCGTAGATTCTGGCCTGACCATTGAATTCACTGATTAACATCTTTTGGCCGTCCGGGCTGAATTCGGCGTCGTAAACTTCGTTTCCCTCAGGTAACACCTCGGTCAATTTCGGGCATTGGGCAAGAACTGAACCCAGGCGCAACCGGTGGTTCGTCGTCCGGCTCTGATTCCGACTGTCCACCCGGAACGCATCAGCGAAAAAGGGCAAGGCGCCAAGCAGATCCCCTTTTTCCATCGCTTGATTGCCGTAAGCGACATTTGCGCCGACCTGTCGCTGGCGGGTTTCAGCCATCACCCTCCATTCGCGATAGACTTGATACAACACGGCCGTAAGCACCAGCAAGACCATTGCGGAAATGCCCCCGACGCGTTTCAACCTGGCCAACCGCCGCTCCAGAAGTTTAAGGCGCTTGACCGATTTTCCATTGATCAACACCAGCAAATCCGAGTTCAGATCCAGGGCGGACTGGTAACGCTTGCTGATATCTCGCTTGCACGCCTGGAGAACCACCTCGTTAAGTTCCAAAAATCCTTCCGACTCGGGAAGCGTGTCGAGCAGCGTGGGTAGCTCCGGAAAATCCTGACGGTCCTTGCCGGTGCTGGCTTCGTAAAGCACCTTGCCCAGACTGTAAATATCCGCCTGGGGCGTGCCGGGGCCTTCGGGTGGGATGTAACCGTCCGTGCCGACGTAGGAGTTGGCTTCATCGACGCCGGCAACCAGACCAATATCCGCGAGTTTTGGCACCCCGTTTACGAAGATGATGTTGGAAGGCTTGATGTCGCGGTGAACCAAATTTTGCCGGTGGAGCTCAAAAAGCGCGTCACTCAGGGCGAGCCCCAGTTGCAGCGCCTCCGGCAGGGAGAGCTTCCCGCGAATGGAAATCTCCCGGGCCAGCGTTTTGGGGGAGTATTTTTCGGGATCAATCTTCTGCCCTGCAGCCTGGTCATCCCCCAACTCCATCACATAATAGAAGTATCCGTGCTCCTGATTGATGCCAAAGTGCAGCACATCAACAAAGCCTTCGTGAGAGCGGGAGATCGGTTCAAATGCCTTCAGGCCGGCTAATTCCCGTTCGAAGGGCCGCTCGCTTTCAAAAGACCGGCGGTGGACAATCTTCACCGCCCGATACATGCCCATCATGTTTTGCGCCAGCCACACCTCGCCGTAACTGCCGCGCCCGACACAGTGGAGCAACATGTGATCCGGGATCGAGACCGGTGGTGATGGATCACCCGGCGCAGCCGTTGCTCCCGGCTTCGTCGGCAGCGGTTCTTTGGGTGAGGCGTTTGGGTCCATTTATGGGCTGCCCGACTTAAGCACACCCGACCACGCAAAGCAACCCAAGCCTGCAGCCGATGCCTGCGGATGACAGCAAGCTCATGACGCGACTAAGCCCGCCAAGCTGGATCGAAATCCATTGCTTGGTGAAAGCTCCTGCCGGCCTCGCTCGCGGGGCCGATGTGTTGGACGAGAGACGGGGCATGATAGAAGATTGGCGACCTTAACCGACCGGCCAGATGGGTGATTCTGGTGTCCGGGCCACCCGGCGCTTTATCCCAGTGCCGGACCAGGTATTCCACCGCGCTCCGGGCAATCAGAAATGCCTGGTTGCCGAACGCAAACTCCGGCTCGACGATCCGGGCATTATTGCGGAGATCGCAGGCCCGCTCGCGAACCCGGGGGTTGTACAAACTCGCGAAGGTTACGGCACCGGTTTTCATCAATCGCCAATGATGCAGATTGTGGCGGAGATGCCGGTTGAAATCAAGTTGGTCCTCCAGCAAGAGAGTAAAATCGTCCTGGCATTCGAGGCTCCTTTTTAGAGCGAGAAAAGCACCCTGCGCCCGTCGTTGTCGCAAGCCGGCAGCTTCACCGTCCTCGATTCGGATCTGTAAGGGCGGACCGTCCCAATCCGTTTTTGCGAAGTTAGCCAATGTGTTAAGTCGCAGGGCATCCTGCTTCGCGGACCAAATCATCGCCGCGCCAATCTTGAGTGCCTTTCCACGCTTGCGGGAGTTGCCGGCGGTTTTCACTCTGCGGTTGCCGGCCAACCCCATTCCGCCATCCCAGACGCGTTGCAACCGGGTGACGTAACCGCGGCACTCCTGCTCAAACCAGAAATCCTTCACCCGATGGTTGTGCAGGAACAAATCCCACTTGTCGCCATTGCGATGTTGCAAAATCCGCCGCCCCTCGAAGTCATGCTGGCACATCGTCCCCTCCAAGGAGTGGATGGGTGTGGGCACCAGGGAGTAAGCCTGCTTCATTTTCCGGAAGGCCAGGTGGAACGTTTCCTTGTCGCCATGCAAATGCTGATAATAGAAATCGGAATTCTCATTGAACCAGAGGCAGAGCCGGAGCGCTGACCAGCAATGCTGTTTGTCGATCAGTATTTGTCCGGTTTCAAATTCCGGCTCCGGTGGTTGGCCCAAACCGCAACTCCGCCAGATGGCGGTTCCCGCCTTGCTTCGGCCATGGTCGTAATCGGGCCAGAAGACCGCCCCGGTTTCTTGGAATTGCGGCGTATCGAACAAGAACTCCGGGTCCACCACCGGCACATTGTCCGCATCCAGCAACAGAACTTCGCGAAACGAGGAGTGGAGCATTGCGTACGGTTTTAATTCCCAACCCTGGAGAATCCGCGCCGGAAATTGCTTTCGCACCACGCTTGCATCGACGCACTCCACGCCGAGCGGAGCCAGCAAGGCTTGCCGCTGTTGATCCATTTCCTCCCCGCCCAGGTGCCACACCTGAACGGGGAGGCGGCAGCCTGAACGCCTGAGCCGGTTGATGCAGACCCACGCGTTGGTGAAGTACCTGATCCCTCCCCCGCAAATCACAATTCCCCGCCCCTCGTAACAATTAGGAGAAGCTGGCATGGTCCGGATGAATTGCTCGCAGGCCATGCCGGCGTTGTGCAGATTCAACGGTTGTTGATCGAACGAGTTCCCGGCGGTGGCAACCACGCCGCGTTCAGCGGCGGTTCGTTGTCGGCGTGAGAGGTAATTCAGGACACCCCCTTGGAAATACAGTTCGATCCGGCGGATGACCTCGGCTGATGTGATCAGATCCATGCAGCGGGGAAGCCCATGACTGACGTCCACGCAGAGGTGGTCGCGGTGGTCGCGTTCGTCGCCGTCCTGCAAACGAGCGGTTCGATCCTTCCAGCAGCCTCCGTTCGCACAACAAGCCAGTGCGCCGTTGGTGTGCACAAACTGGTGGTCCGGGTAGGCCTCCCAGTGGGCGGGTTCACGTCCCCCAGCCACCACCACACAAGGGCGCTTGGCGTTCCGCCCCGGCCGTGTCTGGATCGCAGCAGCCAAGTGCATCAACGCAGTCACGGAACAGAGCACCCCTTGCGAATGGTGGACCAACCGGACCAATTCACGGAGGCTGGTCCGCCCGCGCAAATCGATGACCCCATCCAATTTTGGGTGATGATGCCCAAGCTCTCCAACCTGGACGAATTGGATTTTGCCGCGGAAATGATTGACGACCTCCTGGTAACGCTCCGATTCCCACCATTTGATGGTCACATCGTATTTGCCACCCGCAGCCACGATCCAGAATGGCGTGTCTTCCCCGGTGAATTCGTGAACCTGTGAATACCATGCCTTCTCCTGGCCGGAGAGGTGGATGTCTCCGTGAAACGCGGTGGGCTTGATGGCGAGCCCCAAGCGCTCATTCAGGAATTCAATAAAGCCGTGCAGGCAGTGGTAAGGAGCTTGATTACACCGGTCAATCAACGGGTAGGCGCAGTCGATTGGCTCCACTGTCGGATCGTTCTCCGGCAACGATACGATCAGGGGATTGTGCTCCCAAATCTCCATGCAGGACGTCCGCACGCCAGTCACGAACTGCCCGGGATACCAGTGATGCAAATCCCGGACCGCCGCCGTGAGCATGACGATGTCACCCGGCGATAGGCCGCACCTCAGAAGCAAGCTCCTCATGGAAAGACCGAGGGAAATAGAAACCCAGCCCGGGTTAGGCACCCTCCAACCGTGACTCCAAACGATTTAGGCGTCGCTGCGATGAGCATCCTCTGCGCTGCAATCCGTTGATCACTTTTTTCGTATCAGGGCACTCGAAAGCCGGTTTGCAGTTGCGCTGGGACTGGGACTACGTGAGCTGTCGCTGGGGCTGGGGCTGGGACTGGGTTCGGGAGAAACTTCCTCCACAACAAACCTGCTCTTGGCGTGACGCGCTGGTTTAGGGCTGAAGCCGGGTTGGATTCGCGGTTGGTGAAGAGATTTAAGGATGGCGGACATATCTTGTCAGTGTTTAGGTTTTTTGTTGATTCAACCTCGGCGCAACGGCCCTTCAGAGTCGAATCTTTCCGGCCTCCTTTTCGGCCGGAAGTGCACTGATGGTGCGCTACTCCCTTAACAGAAGCAATCTCTTTTGCTGATGCGGATCGATAACTTTTTGAAAATTTCTCGTTTGGTTTCCAGCAATGCCCGGCGGGTGACGTCAGGAACATTCGGCTCGGTACGAGGGCGGCGCTCCAGGAGTTGCGGGCTTGGAACGGACTGACTTACGGCTTTTGTGTTTGTCATAAAATGCGCTTTCATATTCAACGGCTTCAAATCGGTTTGTTCCGCAAATAGGTGAGTTCCCGCCGGATCAGCCGGCTGATCCGATGTTTGGTAAGATAGACGTTGCCAGAGCTGACTTTCAAGGCGCGCGCCACCTTGGCGACGGGCCATTTCTTGATGACGTAAAGGTCAAAAACCTGGTACTGTTTTGAGTCCACTTTCTTTTTCACCCGTTCGACGGCGGCTTCCATCAGGTTATTTTCCCATTCTTCATCCGAAACCGCTTGCAGTGCCCAGCTCGCCGGATCGGCTATCGCCTCAAGAGCCTCGGATTCAGTGCCCGTCGGCGGCTCGCCCTCGCAACGCTCCTCCTTCGGTTGCCGCTTCCGAATTTGATCTGTAATCCGCCAGCCCGTAAGACGCAGCAACCAACTCTTGAAGGAGCCTTTGTCTTTGTCGTAACTGAACTCGGGCATGCTCTTCAAAACCGAGATCACCGTTTCCTGAACCACGTCCTGCGCTTCCGCATCACTCAGCCCGGCTTTCATCGCCGTGCTGTAAATCAACTTCCAGTAAGTATCGAAGAAAGCCTTCCAGCTTTCCTGATCGTTCCAGTTTTTCAGCCGGTACAGTAACGACTTCTCGGTTGGGATCAGGTCGCGGACATCTTGCATTGTGTCTCGATGTGACATTCTTGTTACTAAGAATACGTGGCTCGCCGGGCGTTTCTTTCAACTATTTTGTTCCGGAGACCGATTGTTGGAAAAAACAGCCTGTTTTCAAAAATAATGCCCCAAAAGAAAGATTTTTGAAAGATTCACCTATTCTCGTCCGTATTATAGGTAGAGACATTCGTGTCAGCTTGACCGATTGGCGCGCGCAAATGTGATTTTGGGGAAGCTGGCTGGTTGACAGCCAAGACTTTACTCGTGTCGCCGAGCTTCGAAAACGAGGCTTTGAGCTGACTGAACCGTGAGAACATGTCCACGGTTCCATAGAATCAAGCTGAGGCTGCATGCAGGGGGTGGGGAAAGCTGCTGCACGGGTTTGCCGTGCAGCAGCTCATTTTTTATGCAGGTCTTTATGAATCGCAAGTTGCTTATAATCAGTATTTAGCGAAATAAAATCCCCAAAGCGCGTGCATTGACAAGCTTCGCCAGCCAGCGAAAGTTCCAGCTTCGAGCCCAGGCAGCGTGGTTCCGCTGCCGTCAAGATCTCAGATTCCAAACTCGTCTTTTTGACACCTCCACCCTATAGGTTGTGGGTCTTCGCGCATTGAAATAGAAAAACGATGTCCACAATTTCAAACCACTCCGTCAACGGTCCCGACATCGCAGCGGAACCGCCCCCAAGCCGGTTTGCGGCCGCCATCCTAAGCTTGCGGGGACATTGGGGCTGGCTGACGAGTCTGTTCCTGATCGGTTTGGGAGCAAAACTCGGCTTGATCCACCGATTTGGAACACCCCTGCCCTTCTGGGATCAATGGGATGGGGAAGGCATCGACGTCTATCTTCCATATTTTCAGCAGCACCTTTCCTGGGCCAACTTCTTCGAGCCGCATAACGAGCACCGGATCGTTTTCACGCGGCTGTACGACCTTGCCCTGCTGCTGCTGAACGGGCAGTGGGACAACCAGTTGCAGATGGTCGTCAACGCGTTCATTCACTCCGGAGCCATTGCCGGGTTCGGCTGGCTGATGGCCCGACTGATGGGCAAACAGTATTGGCCCTGGATCTGGTTGCCGCTCGCTTTGGCCTTGGTGCTCCCCTTCGCTTGGGAAAACACCTTGTCGGGCTTTCAATCGGCATTTTATTTCCTGTTGATCGCTTCCGGAGTGACGCTTTGGGGGATGGGGCTGCACGAGGCCGGGTCAAGCCGCTGGCGGTTGGGGGTTTATGCGGCGGTGGCGGCGTTGTTCACCGTGGCTTCGGGCTTTTTGGCGTCGGTGGCGGTGGTGGGCTTGACCCTCGTGGAGTGCTTGAAACAGCCCAGAACCTGGCGGCGTCACCGGCTGACTTGGGGGGGTTGCTGCATCGTGACCATTTCCGGCCTGCTGCTTAAAACGGATGTGGCTCGACATCATCAGTTGCAAGCCCATTCTCCGGGTGAGTTCTTGGCTGCGTTGGACCATAACCTCGCCTGGCCTTGGATATCGGTGGCAGGCTACGCCGTCTTTAACCTGATGCCGCTCGTGCTGTTGGGCTGGATGTATGTCCGGGCGGAGGAAAAGTCTCCTCGGGCGGAGCGGATGATCCTGGGGATCGGGCTGTGGGTCGTGCTACAAGCCGGGGCGACCGCTTATGCGCGGGGCGGTGGTGGCGAGCTGCCGGGTTGGCGTTACATGGACTCGTTCTGTTTTATCATGATAACCGGTTGCCTGAGCCTCGTCCTGCTACTGACGCGCTACTGTGAGCGCTTTTGGCGCGTCGAATTTTGGTGCGTCGGTTTTGGCATCTGGGCGTTCATCGGTTTGACTGGTTTGTGGTGGTTGAACGCGCAGGTGTGGAAAATCAGTCTCCCGGAACGTGAGCATTATCACAACGTGCAGCTTGAAACCACCCGTGCGTTCATGGCCACGGACGACCCGCACGCCTTTCAAGACAAGCAGCCCTTGGAGCTTCCGTTCCCCTACGTGGAGCAACTGGTCGCGGGGCTGCGCACTCCCGAAATTCGCGGCATCCTCCCGGCCTGTGTTCGCGATGCGCTGCCCGTGGCTCGCAACGAGACCGGCGACCACGCGTTCATCCCCAACGGTTGCCTCTTGACCAAAACCGATCCGCCGACGGAGCGCTCATGGGGCTCGTACTCGGCGCAAGGTGCAAGCGCTTGCGGAAGCCTCGAAAGCGCACCCGTCCAACCCAGCACCTTGCCCTATCTGGAAATTGCCGTGGCCGGCGATCTAGGCGAGCCAGGCTTGTCTTTGGAGTTAATTGAACTAGCCAGCGGTAAAGCCACGCCCGTCCGGCTCAGTGCACTCCCCGGTCAACAATGGCTCAACGCCTACGTCCGGGCACCCGCCGGACCTTTCAAAATCGTGGCCCGGGACGCCAGTGAAACCGGTTGGCTGGCCTTCAAGGCACCCCGTGAGATGGGGCGACTCTCCTATTGGGCCATGCAATTGGTGGACGTTTGGCGCTACGTGACGGCCGCCGGTCTGGCCTGCTTGTTATGCACCATGTGGGTGCGCTTTGTCCGACGCCCGCCCGTGCTGGCACTTGGCGGGAGTGCCCGGCAATAACCGCTCAACTATGTGCCGCTTTTAACGGGAGATGCGGTTCGAAGCCGATCAGGCCCGGGCCGCTCTTCACCACTTCCCGCGACCGGGAAATTCCCGCAAACTGATTGTCCTCACGATAGAGCGTAATCGAGACGTGCTCGTTCCGCCGCACACACTCTTTGATCGATTCCGGGTCCTTCTCGCAGTAGAGCAGCGTTTTCCAGGAATAGATGTGCTTGGGCTTGTGAAAATCGCTGTTCGCCAGGAACGGCAGCCGTTTCATCCCCACGCAATCGAATATGTTATGCCGGTTGGCAATCTCCCAGGCATCGATCAACGGCGCGAACTTCTCCTGGTTCTCCCAAAGATACAGCGTGTTCTTCCCCCACTCGCTCTTCATGATGTGCGGATGCGACGCCACCGCCAACCCGCCCTGCGCATGGATGTGCGCGATGGTCTCCGGCAGATCCAGCGCGGCATCGATCGGCGCCTTCAAGTCGATCCCCAGCAAGTGCGCCGATGATTTCTTCGAGTAACCGTCTTTATTGAACTCAATCCCCGTCAACACCAGCATGTTGTATTTTTTCCAAGCCCGTTTGCGCTCCCGGGCGATCACCTCGAAATACTCCTCCAACTGATCCGCGCTCACCGTCATGTTGCTCAGCCGCGCCAATTTGCCGATCAACCGCCGCGGGTCCGCCAGGTGGTCCGTGATGCAAATGCAGTCAAAACCCAGCCGGCCATAAAAGTCCACCACCTCCGGCACGCTCAGCTTCCCGTCAGAATAGTTGGTGTGAATGTGGAAATCGCACAGCAACATCCGCGATTCCGCCGGTCGGTTCGCCCCCGGCGCAACCGATAGAACAGGCTGTGCCGGCGATTCAAAAAGTTTGAGCTTCCGCCGCGTCGGATCGGCGGCCTCGCATTCGGACAAAACCATCTCCGCAATCCGTAAAGCCGCGTCCGGCTTGCTGATCTGGGCCAAATTCCGACGCCAAGTCTGCCACAAACGCGCCTTGTGGGCGAAGGCCTCCTTCACCAGGTCCGGCACCTCGCGGTTCCGCTCCGCCACCGCTCCCAGTTCGCACTCGGTGATCAATCGCGCATTCCCTTCCTCCTGGCCGGGAATCACCTGGTTGATGATCATCGGACACCGCGCCGCAATCGCTTCCTGCACCGCCGCGCCCCCCGCCTTCCCGATCACCAGGTGACTGCTCAACATCAGTTGCGGCATCTGGTTGGTCCAACCCAGAATCCGCACCCGGTCCTCATGCTCCCGCGTTCGTTGAATCAATTTGGCCTTCAGCTCCGCATCCCGGCCCACCGTGATGGTCAGGTGCGTATCCGGGATCTCCAACAAATGGTCGATCACCTTGCCGGCCTTCTTCTTGCCCGTATTGATGATGTAAAGAATCCGCCGGGCCTCGCCGAACACCGGCACATTCACCGGAATGCTCGACGGCTCCGTGAACAAATGGCTCACCGGAAAGCCCAGCGCCCTGATTTGCCCCTCCGGCACACCCGCCGTCTTCAACACCGCCGCCGTCGGTTCATTCGGCACGCAGTAAAGATCGCTCGGCGCGCGAAACCACGTCGAGTTGATCGT
>JAQGOT010000102.1 GCA_028293465.1 Pedosphaera sp.
GCATTCCGCCAAAACCAACAGCTATTACCAGCACCCGCTCGGCACAATGCTGACAAAGCAGGACGACTTCAGCCTCGCCTTTGATCTGCGGCTGAACGACCTGATCGCCGGGATTGATACCAATAAATCATCGGCTTTCCAAATTTCAGTTGGCCTCCTTAATCTCGCCAGCGCCACCAGAACAAATTTCTTTCGGGGCTCGGGTGTGGACGCAACCAATGGCCCGGTCAATCTCGTGGAGTTCGATTATTTCCCCGACGATCCCGTTTACCATTACGGCGCGACAATCTCCCCAACCATGCTTTCAGCCACCAACCAGTTCAGCGATGGCGGATTCAGCTTTCCCTTCGAACTGACCATCGGCGACCTGTACCACGTTGAAATGAACTACACCGCCGCGAACCGGACGCTCGCCACGGTGATGACCCGCAACGGCCAGCCGTTTGGCCCCATCAACGATGCCACGCTCGGCGCCACCTTCACCGACTTCCACGTCGATCAACTCGCCATCGCCAGTTACAGCGATGCCGGCCAGGACCCGCAATACGGCGGTTCCGTCCTCGCTCACGGCATCCTGGATAATTTCTCCATCACCACCCCGCCCCCGCCCGTGGCCAACATCGCCGGCGGGTTTACGGGCAATTCATGGCAGGTTCAGTTCAGCAGCCAAACGAACTGGCTTTACACACTGGAGCGAACGGGCGACTTTCAAACTTGGGCGGCGGCATCGACTTCCCTCACGGGAACTGGCGGCAGCTTGAGTTTATCAGACACCAACGCCGCAGCCGGCAAGGCGTTCTATCGTGTCCGCGCCGAACGGCCTTAACTGCCCGAAACAGTTCTGATAACTGGATGACGCGAGGATTCCCAACGACGAAGCCTGACCGTGCCGTGAGTCACTCACGCGCACCGTCGGGCGTTCATTTTTCTTTGGTTCCCCAGGTTGTCGGCGCATTTACGTTGGTTGAACTGCTGGTTGTCATCGCCATCATTGGGATTCTGGCCACGCTCCTGTTCCCAACCCTCAGCAAAAGCAAGGCTGCGGCGCAAAGAATTCAATGCGTCAACAACCTCCGTCAATTCGGTCTCGCCGCGCAGATGTACCTGGACGACAACGCCGGGAATTGCTTCCGCTACCGTGGCGCCGCCACCAATAACGGAGACGTCTACTGGTTCGGCTGGCTGGAACGCGGCGCCGAAGGCCAGCGTGCCTTCGATGCCACGCAAGGAGCGCTGTCCCCCTACCTGCTGGGTCGAGGCGTCGAAATCTGTCCTTCGCTCAACTACAATTCCACCCAATTCAAACTCAAAGCCACCGGCGCGGCCTATGGTTACGGTTACAATATTTATCTCTCCTCCACGACCAATGAACCGCCGGTGAATATCTCCAAAGTCAACCGTCCCACCGAGACCACGTTGTTGGCAGATGCCGCGCAGGTGAACACTTTCCTTTCCCCGGCCTCGCCCTCAAATCCGCTGTTGGAGGAATTCTTCTACGTCAGCACGAATCGCAACGAAGCCACCGCTCACTTCCGCCACCAGCAGCGTGCGAACGCGGTCTTTTGCGATGGCCATGTCGCGCGCGAAAAGCCATCGCCCGGTTCGCTTGACCAACATCTGCCCGGCGCCAATGTCGGCCGTCTCCGCAGTGAAATCCTGGTGCCCTGAGCACTTCAGGCGTTCACCCGCAACTCACTCCCCAACGTGCTTCTTGATGGCGTCGCCGATGGTTTGCGCGTGCCGTTCCAGCACCGCGCGGTCGCGGCCTTCCAACAGCAGACGTGCTTTCGGCTCGGTCCCGGAGTAACGCAGCAGCACCCGCCCGCCGCTCGGTTTGATTTCCGCCTCCGCTTGTGCCACGAGTTGCAACACCCCGTCCAGCTCCACAAACGGCTTTTTCTCCCGCACCCGCATGTTGACCACCAGTTGCGGATAACGCGTCCAGCAATGCGCCAGCTTGGAAAGCGGCGCATCGGTCCCCTTCATGATCTTCAGGATTTGGAGCGCACAGACCAACCCGTCCCCGGTGCTGCTGAAATCGCGGAAGATCATGTGACCGCTCTGCTCCCCGCCGAAGTTGAAGCCGTTCCGCAACATCTCATCGATGACATTCCGGTCGCCTACGTCGGTGCGTACGACGTGACCGCCGCAGGAACGGATAAAGGCGTCCAACCCGGCGTTGCTCATCACCGTGGTCACCACCGTTTTTTCCGCCAGGCCGCCTTGGGTCAGCAAATCACGGGCGGCAATCGCCATGATGTCATCGCCATCGATCATCGTCCCGGTCTCGTCACACAACAGCACCCGGTCGGCGTCGCCATCGTGCGCGATGCCGATGTGCGCCCCGTGCTCCCGCACCTTCAGGCACATCTGTTCCGGATGCATGGAGCCGCAATCCTTGTTGATGTTGGTGCCGTCCGGTTGATTGCCATAGACAATCACCTCGGCGCCCAGTTCGCGCAGCACGCACGGCGTGGATTTGTAAGCGGCGCCATGCCCGCAATCCACCACCACCCGCATGCCTTCCAGGGTCATCCCGCGCGGAATGGAACTCTTGGCGTACTCAATATAACGCCCCAGCGCATCATCAATACGCACCGCCTTGCCGATTTCACCGGCGGTCGGACGAATGTTTTCAATCTCACCGCTGAACACCAATCCCTCGATCATCGCCTCGATGCGGTCGTCCAGCTTGTAGCCGTCCGCCCGGAAAAACTTGATGCCATTATCATCGTAAGGATTGTGCGAGGCGGTGATGACAATGCCCGCATCCGCCCGCAAGCTGCGCGTGACGTACGCCACACCCGGCGTGGGCAGCGGTCCGATGAACAGCACATCGACCCCCATCGACAGGATGCCGGAGGAAATGGCGTTCTCCAGCATGTAGCCGGAAAGCCGCGTGTCCTTCCCGATGACGATCTTATGTTTGCCCCGGCTGCGGGACTGCGTTTCGAGGTTTTTAAAAACGTGACCCGCCGCGCGGCCCAGTTTCAACACCGTTTCCGCGGTAACCGGTTCAATGTTCGCGCGACCACGGACGCCGTCCGTGCCGAAGATTTTTTTGGGAACGCTCATGAATAGATGATGGGGATTATGTTGGGAATCATTTGGCGGTGGTGATCCGTTCCACGCTGGTATAAAGCGGCTTGAAGCCTTCGACTTTGAAACCCTTGGGCACCTGCACCTGGATGTCCTTGCGGACTTCCTTTTCATCCTCGATTTTGGTGACATCCACAAAGGCGGCGATCTGCGACACCTGCAACTTCTCCAAATCATCCGCCTTGCCGCTCACTTCCACCGCCACGACCGGCGGGCTGAGCCGGAACTGGTTGGTGCTGGCAGCCGCGGTCATGAGGGTGATCGGCACGCCGGGGAAAGTCCGGGTGCTGACGGTGACCACCGGTGATTGGGCGGACTGATTTTTGTCCTTCTGCAACGCGGTCTGAATGGTGAACCACGTCAACGCCGCCAGCAGCAGCGAAAGCAGCTTCCACCAAAAATTGTGCAGAATAAGATCGCGCATGGCCATGCTTAATCGGTTTCCGCCTTCTGGACGGCCGGAGCGCGTTGCATCCGCCGGTCGCCGGACCATTGCTTGACCCACTCCACGACACTGCGCTGGCTGCCCCGGCGCACGAGCACGGAGGTGAGGAAGGCGCGCAGCTCCTCCTGGCTTACGCCGCGCACCAACTGGCCCTTGTACGCATAGGAAATGAGGCCGGTCTCCTCCGATACCGCCACCACCACCGCATCGGTTTCCTCGCTCAACCCGATCGCCGCCCGATGCCGGGTGCCGAGCGATTTGTTCAAATCCTGCCGTTGCGTCAGCGGGAAAATGCAGGCGGCGAAGGCGATGCGATCGCCGCGGATGATCACGCCCCCATCATGAATGGCGTTATTGGGGAAGAAAATGGTTTCCAACATCTCCGGCGTCGCCTCGGAGTCGATCACGATGCCTGATTCCACAACCTCCTGCAACTGGATCGATTGCTCCAGCGCGATCAGCGCGCCGATGCGCACCTCGGACAGGCGCTCGACCGTCTGAATGATGACTTCGATGTTCTCACGCTGCTCCCGGGCCGTGTAAAAAAGCCGCAAATTACCCAACTCCGAGAGCATGCGGCGGAGTTCGGGCTGAAAAATCACCAGCACGGCGAACGCCGAAAACGCGAAAAACTTTCCCAGCAGCCAGCTCACCACCTCCAACCGGAGCGCCCAGGTGAGGAGGGTGAAGGCGAGCAACAACAAAAACCCGATCACCACAGACCAGCCACGCGTGCCGCGCACGAACATGAAGGCATAATAGATCCCCACCGCGAGGAGCAGGATTTCCAACGCGTCACGCCAATGATTCTGTAGAGTGATCCAATAATTTATCATCGTCTCTGACCCAGAATGGCCTCCGCCATCCGCAAAGCCTGTACTGTTTCTCCAACGTCATGGGTGTGGAACATCTGCACCCCCGCCTCCACTGCCAGCACGGTGCATGCCAGCGTTGCCGGCAGCCGCTCGCCCGCCGCCCCCAGCAATTTGCTGACAAAAGATTTGCGCGAAACCCCAAGCAGCAATGGCCGCCCTAAACTTGTAAAACTCCTCAGCCCGGCGAGCAACTGCAAATTGTGTTCCAAGGTCTTGCCAAAGCCGATTCCAACATCCAGCATCACTTGCTCGCGCGCAACTCCGGCGGCCGCCAGCTTCGCCAGCCGCTCGGTAAAAAACTCCCCGATCTCCCGCACCACATCGCCGTAAACCGGATTCGTCTGCATCGTTTGCGGCGTTCCCTGCATGTGCATCAGGACGTAGCCCGCACCGGTTTCCGCGGCCAGCCGCCACATTGCGTCGTCGGCCCGGTTCGCACCGACGTCGTTCACGATGCTGGCCCCGGCGGCCAGCGCCGCCCGCGCCACGGCGGGCTTCAGCGTGTCGATTGAAATCGGCTGCCGGATCTGGCTCGCCAAGGCTTCGATCACCGGGATCACGCGCCGCAGTTCCTCCGCTTCGCTGACCGGCTCAGCCTTGGGCCGGGTGGACTCCCCGCCCACATCAATCAGGTCGGCCCCTTGTCGCACCAGCTCGAGCGCGTGCGCAATCGCCGCCTGATGGTCAAAGAACCGGCCGCCATCGGAAAAAGAATCCGGGGTGACGTTCACCACGCCCATCACCAGCGAGGGGCGCGGAAACACAAATTCAAATTGCCGGGCACGTAAAATCATTTTCTCAAGCCGATCGATGCTGTGCAACCCCGCTGCAGCGAGGCACCCCCGGACACGGTGCCGGAAAACACACCCTCGCTTGAAGCCATCGAAGGAGCATCAATCCACCATCCGCCCCCATAGTGGCGGGAATGGGAGTGAATTACAAGAATCGTACGTGGCTGAATTACCTTAATCTGCACCAAAGCACTGAACCTTGGCAGTCTGAAGCTTCGCTGCTGCTGGAAAACCGGGCTTCACTCAGGGCCCCCCGGCTTACCCGTTCACTTTGCGGTCTGGATCAGCTCAATCTCGTAGCCTTCAGGCGCATCGACAAACGCGATACCGCCGCCGTCCGTGCGCATGTGGGGGCCATCGGAAAACTTGTAACCGTGGGTTGCAATGTGTTTGCCAAACTCCTCCAGGCTGTCCACTTCGAAGGCAAGATGAGTCAGATCGGCTTGCACCTGCACCGGACCGCTGGCCGGGAAGCTGCAAAGTTCGATCAATTCCTCGCTCTCGGGCGCCTTCATGAACACCAACTCGGAACCGCGCGACGATTTGTGCCGGCGGATTTCTTCCAAACCCAGCACGTCGCGATAAAACTTCACGGTGCGTTCGAGGTCATCGACTCGGTAACGGGTGTGTAACAGTCTTCTTGCGGTCTTCATGCTGTCAGCTTACGCCGGGACCCGCGCAAAGCAATCGCGCAAATACGGTCAGATTTGCGAATACGCAGTCGGCCGCAGGAAAATGTTGCTGATGTTCGAAACGATCTCCGGGTCGGTGTAACCGGGTGTGCTGCTCAGCTTCTTCCACTCCGGATCCGCGGCAAACGCTCCCCAACTCTTGTCGTGCGCCGCCATGTTCTCATAAACCAACAGATACGTCAGACTCGGCATTTTGCCCCCAATCAGGGTTTCCCCGAAGAAAACCGGTTGCAGTCCGGCCCGGCGGAAAATGGCGATCTCGCCGATGTTGAACATCTCAATCTTCTTTTTATTCGCCTGCTTGCTGTGACTTTCGTAAGTGCGCAACTCGAAGATGCGAGGTTTGTTCCCGTCGGCCGCCGCCGGCACTTCGAGCTTGGGAATGCCCGCGAAGGCCGCCATCAAGGAGCTTTCCACCCGCACATAGGCGGGATCCGACGCCGGGGCATTGAGGAACTCCGCGCCGGCCTTCTGAAATTCCGGATCAGCGCGCACCCGGTCGTTGGCGGTGGCGAAAGCTTCGAAGGATTTGTGCGGGATCAGCACATACATGGTGGGGCTGTCCGGCCCATTCATCACGCCGAAAACCCCCACCGGGCCGATGCCGGCGCGGCTCATGGCCGGGATCGCGGCCTCACGGTAAAACTGGTCAAAGAGTTTCTGCTTGGGTCCGCGCCGGAGGTGGTAGAGGCGCAATTCGTAAAATTCGCGGGTTGTGCTTTCGCCTTTTTCCGCCGCTGAAGCATTCAGCATGGCGGCGAGGGTTCCCGCGCTGGTGGCGGCCAGGGAAGATTTCAGAAATGCGCGTCGCTTCATAGGGGTGATCGGTTACGCCAGATTTGACCCGCCGGGCTGCGGTTTGTCAATTCGTACCTGGCCAACCGCCGGCGGGACAACCGCATAAACGCGCGGTAGGTAATTAACCGCTTGCCCCCCTGTCGGCTTTTCGCTAGGAACAATGCGTGTTCAAATCCAGGCATTGGCTTTTATTTCTGCTTCTGCCGGGCAGCTTCGTGACGTTCAGCGCCGAGGCCCAGATCGACCCCGCCAAACGGGAACTTGTTCAACTCGGCTACAACCAACCGCTGGAAGGCCACGCCCCCATTTCCGCGTACGCCTTCTACTATTATAATCAACCCTCGTTTCTGCGCACCAACCTCACTTTGCGCCTGGCCATCGCCCCGGTTTACCTGGACTCCGAACTGGGGATTGCTCACGCGCTCGGGCCGCACACGGACGTGGGCTTGGGGTTGGCCGGCGGCGGATTCGCCGACAGTTATTACGAAATCCACCAAGGAAAATATTTACGGGAGCAATCCTTTACCGGCCATGGTGCCCAGGCTTCGGCCAGCGTTTACCACCTCTTCAATCCGGATCAACGCATTCCGTTGAACGCCATTCTGCGCGGCGAGGTCACCCACGCGTTCTATGAACGGGACCGGGAAACCGCCCCGACCTTTGTCCTCCCGAAAGACCGCACCAGTTTCAACGTCCGCACCGGCTTTCGCTGGGGGGGCAAGGAACCGCTCCTGGCGCCGGACTTGGGTCTGGAACTTTCGGTCTGGTATGAAGGCCAGTTTCGATTGAATTCGGGTCCCTACGGCTTTGGCGACGATCGGCGGGTGGAGCCGGCTTCGCATCTCTTCTGGGCCCGCGCCTTGTTCGCCTACACGCTGCCGGAGCGCAAGGACAACTTCATGCTGAGCGTCACCGCGGGCACCAGCGCGAAGGTGGACCGCTTCAGCGCCTACCGGGTGGGCGGTGTGCTGCCGCTCGCCTCGGAATTTCCCCTGACCCTGCCCGGCTATTATTACCAGGAACTCAGCGCTAGCCGCTTTGTGCTCATCAACGGCACCTATTATATGCCCTTGGACCCCCAGAAACGGTGGGAACTCACGGCGGTGGGGACCACCTCGGTGATGGAGTATCTCCCCGGGTTGGAGCAACCCGGGCGCTGGAACTCCGGCGTCGGCGGCGGCATCACCTATCATTCCACCTCCCAAGCCTGGCAGATATTCCTGGGGTATGGCTACGGCTTTGACGCCATCCGCAGCCATGGTCGCGGAGCGCAAAGCATCGGTTTGCTCGTTCAATTCGACCTGGAACGCACCAAAAGCTCCTTCTACGATCCCGGCGCCAACACCAGTTGGTCCCGTGGCCTGGATCGCGTGCTGCACAGTTTTCAGTAAATTGGCTCGGGCGGGAAGTGTGTTCCCCAGCCAGCGCAATCCATCTCCTATTCCACGGGCTCCTCAAATCGCTTCGAACACTCCAGGCAGATGCTGTGCGAAAGCCTCGTCATTGCCGCCAACGAAAAAAGTTTCAACACCCGAACCGCCTCCTCCACCTCCACCCGGCGTGAGTCGGGGAGCGGAATCCTTTTGCACCAACCGCACATCACCAGAAATTCATCCGTCCGCCTCAGCGCCGCTCCCACCAAGGCGACGGGATCCCGCGCTTCCAACCGGACCACGCGATCTCCAAATTGCACCTGCTCGTTCGCGAGGGGCGATAGCTCCAGTTCCATGAACCGACGGAGTTGGGGTGAATCACATCGGAACCAAACGCGCAGCGGGGCTTGGCTCTGCCGGACTTTCTCCACCCGCCTGTTTTCAGTTGAGCATAAGCGACACGTGGTGTCTCTCAAACCTTCCGGGCACCTGGCGAAAATTGTGTACTGCATGAAGTTGTTTGCGTTCATTTGCCTTGAGCGACTCCAAAATCGTTCCATTAACCAGCCTTATAGATAACCAAGCCGATATCCCGCGTTTGCGGGATGCCGCTCGATTGCAAATGTGGTATGCTTTAAAGCATCAATCTCCAATCACCAAAGTGCGCCCAACTGATGTTCACTGGTCCAATATCAGTCGCCCCCCTCATTCATGGTGGACGGTTTGCCCCGTCCTCCGGGCCTTGGAGTGTTCATTCAGCCCTGTGCGCAGAAACGCCCACCCGTCCCATGGTCGCGCGTATTGACAAATTATTTGGTTGTGACATTATTTTGGGAATCACCAATGTGTTGAGTCTGGGGTTCGTCCACCTCAGGCCGCTAGGAACCGGCAGGAAAACGTACAATAAACTCAAAATTGGAGGCTGAGCGGCAGCCCAGCCTTCAGCTTCGAACCAGTGCTTATGAATCCGAAGAATTGCAGCAACCGAAAAGTCGGCGCCTTCACGCTGATTGAACTCTTGGTGGTGATCGCGATCATCGCCATCCTCGCTGGTCTGTTGCTCCCGGCCTTGGCCAAGGCGAAGCAAAAAGGCCAGGCCATCTACTGCATGAACAACGGCAAGCAATTGATTATCGCCTTCCACATGTATGCCGGCGATTACAAGGATTGGTTGCCTCCCAACCCTGATGATGGCACGGCGACGATCAATTGGGTGCGCGGCACCATGACCAATCCACAGGACGCCACCAACAAAGCCTATCTCACCGATCCCCAGTGGGCGAAGTTGGCGCCTTATACCGGCCCCGTCGCCAGCCTCTACCGCTGCCCGGCGGACAGGAGCACCACGACCATCGGCGCAACGAAATACGAACGTGTGAGATCGTTCTCCATGAACCAGGCCGTCGGCACCAAGCCGACTGCTCCGGTTGCGGCGGTCGATGGTCCCTGGCTCGATGGCAGTCACAGTCACACGGCTGGCCATCCTTATCGAACCTATGGCCGGATGTCCGACATGGTCGCCCCTTCGCCTGCGATGCTTTGGATCCTCTTGGATGAGGATGAAAACAGCATCAACGACGCGGGTTTTGCAGTGGACATGAACGTTGTCGAGATGATCGATTGGCCCGGAACTTACCACAACTTCGGCTGTGGTTTTGCTTTCGGCGACGGTCATTCAGAAATTCACAAGTGGAAGGATGGCCGCACAAAGGTCGTAAACGGGAACGTTAGCAGGGTGACCCAAGCCAACAACCAAGACATCATCTGGATGCAGCAACGGACCTCCGCAAAGTAACGAGAACCGATAATTTTATAAACCACAGGAGCCGACTCACGTCGGCTCCTTTTTTTTGGGCAACCCACCGGTTTACCGTCACGGCTCCCGCGAGATAATGGTGCGCTCGAACTTGAACGAGCGATGATGCTGCTGGAAAGCGCCCCCTGCTTCGCCCCCGATAACCTTCTGTCCGGAGGTTCCGCGCCGGCCCGGGAGTCCGCTCCAATGGTCGGGGGTGCCGTTGGGCAGGTCGAGAGCCGCCTCCCGGCGCCAACAAAGTCCTCCCCTGCTCCATGCCACCGCTGACCACCAGACTCTTCTGGCCACCCGCCTTGAGAAATCTGCTCACCTTCTATCGACCGCGCCCCACGTGCGCGGATACCAAATACTCCCGAGCATTGTCGAGCAGGAACTTGTGAAATCGGAAATTGCAGGGGCCGTGGGGACGCCATTCTCTTAAAATGACCTTGCGCAGTTGGCCGGAGGCTGCTTCATTAGTGACGAGTGCGCATATGGTGGAATTGGCAGACACGCTACTTTGAGGTGGTAGTGCCGTAAGGTGTGCAGGTTCAAATCCTGCTATGCGCACCAACTTTCTTCAGAAAATTCGGGATCTAATTGAATCGCTCACAGATCCCGCACAAATCCCAACCAGATCTGAATCTGCATTCCGCGGATGTATCCCTGGAAAATCCGGGCTCTCCAAGGTCTCACGCTCCCTGAACGTCCCGCCGAGTTGCGCCAGCACGCGGCCGATGAGGTGGCCCTTGAGATACAATTTCGCCAGGAGGTTTCCCCGCCGGAGACTGCCTGAAAACCGGATCACTCGCGCCACGTCGTAATGACGTTTCCCCGCCGACCGGTGCGCGCTTAAAATTTTTTGAAACTATTTCCTTCCTCTCGTGTCTATAGAGCGTGGCCACCCTCAACCAGTCGGAAACTTGTTGACGATTACACGCGCAGTTTCTAGGGTGCCATGACGTTTCACCAATTTGCCAGGAGTCGTTGACCGCTTTGGGGTTGAGAAATGAGCAGAACCAACGGAGAAGCACAAAATGATCTGGACCAGATCCTCGAGGAATCAGGAACTGTGCCCCAGTCCGCCGGCTTGGAGCCGCGGGGTGGAACCTTGGCCCGCCTGACCGTGCCGCCCGAAGCCTTGCGCGCACTCCCCGCCGACTTTGTAAAACGTCACCGGGTCCTGCCTTTCAAAATCCAGGCCGGCACCATTCACATCGCCACCGCCGATCCCGGCAATCAACGGGTGATCGATGACATCCGGCTCCTGAGCGGATTGGAGGTGCAGGAATCGGCCGCCGCCACCGCCGAACTGCTGGAAAAGATCGCCGAATGCTACCAGGTCACCGTGGAGCAGATGATCGAGAACCTCAACCCGGACAGCGCCGCCAAGGTTGAGAGCAAGAATCTGCACGACATCGAGGTGATGGCTAACGAGCCGACGGTCATCAACCTGGTCAACCTCATCATCTCCACCGCGCTGCGGGAACGGGCGAGCGACATCCATCTGGTTCCTTTCCAGGAGACCATCCAGTTGCGGTACCGGATCGACGGTCTTTTGCAGGAGAAGCCGCCGCCGCCCAAACAACTGCACGCCGCCTTGGTCTCACGCATCAAGATCATGGCGGACATGAACATCGCCGAGCGGTTCATGCCGCAGGATGGGCACATCCAGATTCATCACCGCGGCGCCCGGGTGGACATTCGCGTGGGCACCATGCCGACCATTTACGGCGAAAGCCTCGTGATGCGGCTCCTGGAAAAAAATTCAAAGTTGCTGACGCCCCGGGAACTCGGTCTGGATGCCGAACGGTCGGCGTTGCTTTCCAGGCTGGTTGAAAAACCGCATGGACTGTTTCTGACCACGGGTCCCACGGGCAGTGGCAAGACCACCACCCTCTACTCCATTCTTCAGGGCATTTATGCGCCGGAAAAGAAAATCCTGACCATCGAGGATCCTGTTGAATACGAGCTTGCCGGCGTGGCGCAAATCCCGGTCCGCCCCAGCCGGAATTTCACCTTTGCCACCGGTTTGCGCGCCATCCTGCGCCAGGACCCCGATGTGGTGATGGTGGGCGAGATTCGCGACTCGGAGACCGCTGAGATCGCCATCCGCGCCGCACTGACAGGCCACCAGGTGTTCAGCACGCTGCACACCAACGATTCGACCGGCGCCGTGACCCGCTTGATAGACATGGGGGTGGAAGCCTTCCTGATTTCCTCGTCGCTGGAAGGAGTCCTGGCCCAACGGCTGGTTCGCAGAATCTGTCCCCATTGTCGGGTCGAATCACCGGTTGTCCCCGCCGTGCGTGAAAAGCTGGAAGCGCTCGGAGGACGGCACATGGAGGGCCTTTTTTACCGCGGCAGCGGGTGTGAAGAATGCCGCGGCACCGGCTATCGCGGTCGCGTTGGCATCTTCGAACTGTTGGCGATCAATCCCGAGTTGCGGGAACTCATTCTGCAGAAGCGGTCCAACGCCGTGCTCAAGAACGCGGCGCAAAAGACGATGACCACCATGCACCAAGATGCCTTGCAGAAGGCCGCTGATGGAATCACCACGCCGGAAGAAATCCTGAGGGTTTCCTCAGGCGACTTGCTGGAATGAACGCGTTTCGCTACCAGGCAATCGAAGACAACGGCACGGCTGTGAAAGGCGTGATCGAGGCCGTGGATCGAAAGACCGCGCTCCAACTCCTGGGAAAACGCGGCCTCTTCCCCTCCGACCTTGAGATTTGTGCCACCGCCGGAGCGAGCTCGCTCTCCGTTGCGGGACTGAAAGTGAATCGCCCCTCGGAGGTTCGTTCCGGGCAGCGGGTCAAACGAAAGGAAATCACCGCCTTCACCCGGGAATTGGGGGCGTTGCTCGGTGCCGCCATTCCCATTCCGCAGGCGCTGGACGGCTTGGGTGAGGAGGAAGAGAATTCCGGCCTGAAAACCGTGGTCTTGCAACTGGCTGAATCCGTTCGCAAAGGGGTCTCCCTCTCTGCCGCCATGGAGGAACACCCCCGGTTGTTCAGCAAGCTTTACATCAGCATGGTGCGCGTCGGCGAGGAGGCGGGCGTCCTCCCCAAGGTGATGGCCGATCTGGCCGAATTGCTCGAACACGAGGACGAAGTCCGCAGCGAAGTCCTGGCGGCGGTGTCCTATCCCGTTTTCGTCCTTGGCTTCGGCCTTTTCACGGTGGTGATCCTCCTGACGGTGGCGCTGCCCCGCCTGTTCAGCATGCTGCAGGATATGCTGCAAGTCCTTCCCCTCCCCACTTTGATTCTCCTGCGGGTCAGCGGAGTGCTGCATCACTACTGGCCCTGGATCTTCTCGGGCGTGGCGGGAGTGGTGGCCGCTTTGCGTTGGTATTTCCGCACCCCTCAAGGTGCGGAAGTCTGGGACAGTGCGAAGTTGCGCCTCCCCATCATGGGCGCGGTTTTCCGCGCGGCGGCCTTGAGCCGTTTTGCCAGAACTCTAGGCACCTTGGTGAAAAGCGGAGTCTCTCTGCTCCCCGCCTTGAAGATTGTCGAGAACACCATCGGCAACCTAGTCCTGGCGAAATTGATCGCTCAGGTGGCGGAGGAGACCCGCGGCGGAGATTCCCTCGCGGCGCCTTTGCGCAAGCTTGGCATTTTTCCAAAGACCGTGATCCAGATGATCAACGTCGGTGAGGAGACCGGAAAGCTGGACGAGATGCTGCTCAAGGTGGCGGAGATCGAAGAACGCCACATGCGCTCCCGCACCAAGACGATGATCTCGTTGCTCGCGCCGGCGCTGATCCTGGTCGTGGGGGCGCTGGTGGGGTTCATGGTGATGGCCTTGTTGCTGCCCATTTTCAAGATGAGCCGGGCCATCCATTAGCGAAGTTCAGAAAACAGAAGGATAACTAAATGAAAACACGTTCGTTTCAAAAACGGTCGGGTGGTTTCACCCTGATCGAAATCATGGTGGTGGTGGTCATTCTCGGCATTCTGGCCGCCACGATCATCCCGCAATTCATGGGCACGACCCAGGATGCCAAGGTGAGCACGGCCAAGTCCACCGTCGCCGAACTCGAATC
>JAQGOT010000220.1 GCA_028293465.1 Pedosphaera sp.
CTTGCAGCTTTTTATCGATTACTCTCGCCACGCTGCCATGCCTTAAGGTTGCAGCGTGAAAACTCAAGGTAACCAGGAAACAACTGAAGAATCTTCCTTTCTCCGCGCCTCAAACGCCGGATGGAACCATCGCATTATGAAAATAAGAAACATGCTCACCGTCTCCCTCTTGCTTGTCCTGCTGGGGACCCAGGCGGTCCTCGCCGAGGATGTCTATTACCACGTTCGGTTTGGTGATCTGACGTTTACGGAGGGCGCGTTGCCGAAGGAGACGTCCTCCAGTTGGGAAAGCCGGCAATGGCGGACCGCCGAGGCCATGCAACCGTACGCCGTTCTGGACGGAGCGGGTGAAGTTTTCCTGGCGGGCGAAGCCGCTGACCGATGGACCCCGCCCGTCCAGGTTTATCAGCAGGGAATCCTGGCCATTCGTGCTCCCAAAGATAAGGAGGTCACCGGCCGGCTTTTCGTGCCCAAGCCGGATTTCAGCGGGATGACCGCACTGACCTTCAAAATCCCGCTGACGGCAGGAAAGCCCGAAGCCGGAAAAGAATTTCTCAAAGCCAAGGAAACTCACTACCGAAAACTATTGGACCGTAATATTCCCGGCGGGGCTTGGTTTCGCCATCAGGAGCAGGAGGCCGCCAACGCCGGAACCGGAAAGGCGGTTGCTGACCCTGCCGGCACAGGCCGGTTCAACCGCCGGCGACCTTTGGAGGTGGAAGATACTTATGATCTTTTCACCGGTGGTCGGGCGGTCAGTGAAAACCTGCAATTGGATCGCGTGCTGCTCGCCACCAAACCGGGCGAAGCCACGGTCGACCTCACGAATGTTATCGGGATCACCGTCAAGGAAATGGACTGGAAACCGTTGATCAAGGATTGCAAACCGGAACTCGATCCCCTCGCCGCCTCCGTCCCCGCCGACCAGCATGCACTGTTCTTTCCTTCCTTTCAGGCCATGACGGAAATGATGGACGAGGCCGATAATAACTGCACCCCGCTGTTGCAGATGATCGAACCGCGTTCGGAGGACATGGACTCCCGCGGACGCTACCAAAAGCAATTGTGCCTTGGCTTGAGTGAAATCTCCCGGCGCTTGGGGCCGCAAATGGTGGAGAGCGTTGCCTTCACCGGCTCCGATCCTTACCTGCGGACCGGAACGGACATTGGCGTCTTGTTCCAAACGAAGCAGCCGGACGTGGTGAAAGGTTTTATTCTCGCCCGGCAAGCCGCCACCGCCCAGGCCGGTTCACTGGCCAAAGGCGTCCACGGTGAAATCGATGGCGTCGGCTACACCGGCCTTGTCTCGCCCGATCGCGCGGTTTGCTCGTATGTCGCTTCCGTCGGCGAGGTGGTGTTTGTCAGCAATTCTCTTTATCAACTCGGGCGTCTCATCCAGGTGAACAAAGGGAGCCAGCCGGCGCTGGTTACCCAGGACGAATACATTTTCTTCCGCAACCGCTATCCGCGCGGGGACAAGCAGGAATCGGCGTTCCTGGTGTTGAGCGACGCCGCCATCCGGCGCTGGTGCAGTCCGCAATGGCGGATCGCCACCGCCCGTCGCACCCGCGCCGCCGCGGCCCTGGCCGAGCTGCAGGCCGCCCAACTCGATGCCCTTGTCAAAGGGACCGTCCAACCCGGCCCACTGCCAACCGACCTGCAACTCGCGGATGCCGGCCAATTCGGCGTGACCGGTCAGGGCGTGACTTCCGCCGTTTACGGCACCTTGGATTTCCTCACGCCCATCGGCGAAATCCCCATGACCAAAGTCACCCAGGCGGAAGCGGATGCTTACAATCGGTGGCGCGAAGGCTATCAGCAAAACTGGAGCCAATATTTCGATCCCATCGCGGCGCGCTTCTCCGTGCACCCCGAGCAAATCAGCGCGGAGCTCACGGTCATGCCATTGATCGTCCGGACTGAGTACAACCAACTCATCCGACTCAGCAGCGGCGCCGCCATCGCGCCGGCATCCGGCGATCCCCATCCGGGTGTCCTCGCCCATCTTGCCATGGCGATCAATCCCCAATCCGAACCGATCCTCCAGGCCGGCAACTTTGTGGGCACAATGTCGCCCAGCCTCAAGGCCAATCCGTTTGGTTGGCTCGGTTCATCCATCGCGCTCTATGCTGACGAGGATCCTTTCTGGGAAAAACTCGCCCACGCGGAAAAACCCGAGGCATTTTTGGAGAAGGAATATCACCAGCTTCCGCTGGCCCTGCATTGCGAGGTGAAAAGTCCGCTCGGCATGGTGGCTTTCCTGACCGCCTTGCGCGCCTACTCCGACCAATCCGCGCCGGGAATGACGACTTGGGCAAGCCACGAGTATGGCGGCCAGAATTACGTGAAGGTCACCCCTGCAGGCGAGTTCCGGGAACAGGATGGCTTGGAGAAGTTGGCCATCTATTATGCCGTCACCCCGGAATCCCTGGTGGTGACCTTGAATGAATCGCTGCTGAAACGCGCGCTGGACCGCCAGGCAGCGCGTAAGGCCGCCCGGGCGGAAGGCAAGACCATTCCGGCTGCCAACCTTCCGTGGCTCGGGACGAATCTTTGTCTGCAATTGGATCAGCGGTTTATCACCGCGCTTCAGAGAGTCTTGGGCGAGGAATATCAAGCTGCGCAGCAATTGCTTGCCTGGAACAACCTGCCGATTCTGAACGAATGGAAACGCCGTTTCCCAACGCAAGACCCGGTCAGGTTGCACGAACAATTCTGGCAGACGAAACTCGTTTGTCCAGGCGGCGGGAAGTATGTCTGGAACGAAAAATGGCGGACGATGGAATCCACCATTTACGGACACCCGGGCGAACCGAAAAAGGGTCCCGCCAAATTTGGTCCGCTTTCAAGCGTGGCCTGCGCTAATCTGGGGGTGAGTTTTGAGAATCAAGGTTTGTCCGCCAAGGCGGTGTTCAACCGGACGACGAAACAGCCTTGATAGTTGCTTCGGAAACCAACATTGGTGCTCCGCTCCTTCAGCGGCTTGAGGGCGCCGACCTGTGCAGGCTGCGCGGTGGCTCACTCCGCCTGGCGTTCGGAGCCGGATTGGGTGGCACGCCCATCACCATCAAGGCGCCGGGCATCAGCTCCCGCAATGGGCTGAGATCATTCTGAACCCGCGCCTGGAGCACGCAGCCCTCAATGTAAGCGGACAATCTCTGCGCCGCGGCCGGGATGTCCTTGACGCAGATC
>JAQGOT010000256.1 GCA_028293465.1 Pedosphaera sp.
TCGTCGCGGCGGCTGTTGCGGCGGCCGCCAAACAAATTCTTCTGGCCACCTTGGGCGGGTTCAGCTATGCGCGGGCGGTTGCCAACACGGTATCCGCCGCCGTCTGGGTTATCGGGGTTTTTGCCGCCTTGAATCAATTGGGAATCGCACCAGCCATCGTCAATGGATTGTTCTACGCCATGCTGGTGATTATTGTGGGCTCGGCGGTGATTTCGATCGGCGTGGGCGGCATTGCGCCGATGCGGGCGCTGCTGGAGAGGGCTTTGGGGAGGGTTCAGGCAGAAGCTCCTAACATCAAGGCCGCGGCGGCCACCGCCAGCGAACGGACGCGGGAACCGGGGCAAACTTGGCAGCCGATGGCCGCGCAGCAGCCCCAACCGGAGGAACACGAGCGGGAATTGCCGGAGACACCTCGCTTTCCGACGCAGCCCTGAGCCGGACGGCACCTTGGCGAGCTTCCTTTGGAGGTGCTTGGAACAGCAAGAGATAATGATCGCGCGGAGCTTCGCTTCGCATTCACCAGCGGCAAACCCCAGGAACAAGGAAAGGTTTATGACAAAGGCAGACATCACCGACGAGTTGAGCATCACGCGCGAACAGATGGCTCAGTTACTCAACGAGGACCTGGCGCGTGAATACCAGGCGATCATCGCTTACACCGTTTACAGTCAGGTGCTGAAAGGAGCGGAGTACACGGACATTGCGCGCGAGCTGGAAAAGCACGCCTCGGAGGAACTGAGCCACGCGCTGAAAATCTCCAAGCAAATTGACTATCTGGGGGCCGTGCCGGGGGTGGTGCCCAAACCGGTCAAGACTTCGGATGATCCGCGGGAATTATTGCGCATGGACCTGGAGAATGAGCGGGAGACGGTGGCACAATATCGTCAGCGTATCCGGCAGGCGGAGGCGTTGGGTGAGTTTGCCTTAAGCGAGACCCTGCGTGAAATCATCGTGCAAGAACAGGAACATGAAATTGACCTTGCCGACGCCCTGGGGATCAATGTGCCAGTCCCCAAGGAAGCTTCAGACAGAATGTTCGCAGACTTCAAAGGAGGGCGAACCCAACCTGCCCCGCGCGCCCGGGGACCCGGCCAGAAGATTTCTGAATCAGCGTGACGGATAGGCTGGAACGGTAGTCTGGTGGGTTCGCTTCCAGTCCCGTTGCAGACGAGCACAGTCGTTGCACACATAAATGACCAAACGGTGTCGTTGGTCAGGCGGGTAATCCGGATAACAATGCGGGAACAGTCGCGTGCCCGTTTCGACATAGTCACGGTCAAGCTGAGTACTGCCGTGCGGGCCCGGCACTTCCACGGTGTTCATGAGCGTGTGGTGAACCTCACAGATTTCCGAGGGTCCACGCGCATCACGGAGGGAAGTACACCCGGTGACCAGTCCAACCGCGAGGGCCGCCAACGCAAGAATTTTACGCATAATTTTTTGTCCATCAGGCCAAGCGACGCTTTTGCCTGTCGGGATACTATGCCGGAGACCCTCAGCGAGGCAAGCCGTCACACAGAGCGGCGCCCGGGGAAAATAGCGTGATGAATTTGCCGGGCGGAAGCCACGTCAAAAGAGGGTTGGAACTTTGGCGGTTGGAAGGCTACTCTAACACGAATGAACCATCACGCTCCTAATCCGGAGCACCTGGCGCTCACACGCCGTGATTTCCTGCGCCGTTGCGGCATGGGGATGGGTGCGCTTGGGCTGGCCGGCCTTTTCGGGAACGTCGGCTTAATTAATCAGGCACAAGCGTCGGAGAGTTACGCTTCCCCGCTGGCCCCGCGGCAACCGCAGTTTCCCGCCAAGGCCAAGCGGGTGATCCACATTTTCGCGAACGGCGGCCCTTCGCATGTCGATACGTTCGACCCCAAACCGGCGCTCAGCAAATACGCCGGCAAGGCGTTGCCAATGGAGGTCCTTCCCACTGAGCGCAAAACGGGTGCGGGCTTTGCATCGCCCTACAAGTTTCAGAAGTATGGCCAGAGTGGGATCGAGGTGAGTGAGATCTTTCCGCATGTGGCCGAGAACATCGATGACATCTGTGTGATCCGGTCGATGACGGCGGACGTGCCAAATCACGAACCCTCGCTGCTGTTGATGAACTGCGGCGATGCGCGCCAGATTCGGCCCAGCATGGGGTCCTGGGTCACCTACGGGCTGGGATCGGATAACCAGAATTTGCCAGGATTTATTGCGATGTGCCCGGGCGGCTACCCGATCCAGGAGTCGCAGAACTGGCAATCGGGTTTCTTGCCGGGCGTGTATCAGGGGACGTACATCAATTCCGAAAAGACCAAGATTGAGGAGTTGATTGAGAACATCCGAAACAACTACACATCCCTGCCCGAACAACGCCAGCAATTGGACCTATTGCAGAGTCTCAACGAACGACACCGGCAGAAGCGCAAGGAGGATGCGCAAATCGAAGCCCGCATTCAATCGTTTGAACTGGCGTATCGCATGCAGATGGACGCCAGTGATGCCTTTGATATCAGCCTGGAACCGGAGCACATTCGTGAGATGTATGGCGAGGGGACACAGGCGCGGCAGTTGCTGATCGCGCGGCGGTTGCTGGAGCGCGGCGTCCGGTTCGTGCAAGTCTGGCATGGGGCCGGCCAACCCTGGGACAACCATGACGACATCGAGGTGAACCACCGCAAGCTCGCCAAGGAGTGCGACCAGGGGATTGGGGCTTTACTGAAGGATTTGAAGCAACGGGGCATGTTGGAGGACACGCTGGTGGTCTGGGGTGGCGAGTTCGGGCGAACTCCCACAGTGGAATTGCCACAACCCGGTTCCAATGCGGGCAAAATCAACGGGCGCGATCATAACCACCATGGGTTCAGCATGTGGCTGGCGGGAGGCGGGGTGCGGGGCGGCTACGTGCATGGCGCAACCGACGACTACGGTTTCGCAGCCGTGGAGAACAAAGTGCATGTTCACGATTTGCACGCCACGATCCTGCAGTTGCTCGGCTTCGACCACGAGAAGCTGACCTTCCGACATTCCGGCCGCGACTTCCGCCTTACCGACGTCCACGGGCGGGTGGTGAGAGAAATAATCGCCTGATCGAACCGCCCCGGCGGGACGGCGCAGAAGGAAGCCAGTTTGGTGTTGGGGCGAGATTTTCCAGCAAAACTTCTTGGAAGAATTTCTTTTGAGTAGGTATGATCCCGTCAACATTATGAAAAACTTGCTGCGTTTACTGCCGCTCTTTATCTTCACATCAATGGCCCAAGCGCAACCGACGAACGCCCTGCCCCTCTGGCCGGACGGCGCGCCCGGCGCGCTCGGCACGGCGGGCAAGGATATTCCCACGCTCACGCCGTTTTTCGCCGACCCGGCGAAAGCGACCGGCGCGGCGATGGTGATTTGTCCCGGCGGAGGTTATCGAGGCTTGGCAGCGCACGAGGGAAAGAACTATGCACTCTGGCTTAATGAGCAGGGGGTGACCGCATTCGTGCTGAAATATCGGCTGGGTTCGGCTGGCTACCATCATCCGATCATGTTGCAGGACGCAGCCCGAGCCATGAGAACGGTGCGGGCCAATGCCACGGAATGGAAACTCGATCCCAAGCGCATCGGCATCATGGGTTCTTCCGCCGGCGGCCACCTGGCTGCCACGTTGGTGACACATTTTGATGCGGGCACGCCGGATGCGGCTGATCCAATCGAGCGACAAAGCTCGCGTCCTGACCTGGGGATTCTCTGCTATCCGGTCATCACCATGGGCGAGAAAACGCACATCGGCTCGAAAACGAATTTGCTCGGTGGAAATCCCTCCCCGGAACTGGTGAAGCTGCTTTCGAATGAGCTGCAAGTGACCAAGGATACCCCGCCGTGCTTCGTGTTTCACACTGCCGCCGACAAGGTCGTGCCGGTGGAGAACAGCCAGGAATTCGCTGCGGCGCTCCAGCGGGCGGGTGTGCCATTTGATCTTCACATCTATAAGAATGGCGCGCATGGCATGGGTTTGGGCAGCCGAGATTACGACCCTGCCCAATTCCACCCGTGGACGAAGGATTGCAGTTTTTGGCTGAAGGAACAGGGGTTCTTGAACTGACCGGCGTCAGGTTGGCTCACGCCTTATAAACCGGGTGTGAAAATGTAATTGCTACTACAGCCATTCTGGCGAAAGGTGTGGTGGAACTTAATTACAGAACCATTATGCCAATTATAGCCATTGTCTTCGGTGCGATTTTTCTGCTGGCGTTGTTCGCCGTATTTTTCGTCATCGGCGGTTACAACAAACTGGTCACGCTGCGCAACCGGTTCAAAAATGCCTTTGCGCAAATCGACGTTCAACTCAAGCGCCGGTATGATTTGATCCCCAACCTCGTTGAAACAGCCAAGGGATATCTCAAGCATGAACGGGGAACCTTGGAAGCCGTCATCGCCGCGCGCAACGCGGCTTCTTCCGCGAACAATAACGCCGCCCAAAATCCGGGCGATCCGACCGCAATGAAGGCGCTGGCCGGAGCGGAAGGCGCGCTGACGGGAACCTTGGGCCGCTTGTTCGCCCTGGCTGAAGCTTACCCCGATTTGAAAGCCAACCAGGAGATGCTGCGGTTGATGGAGGAATTGACGTCCACCGAGAATAAAGTCGCGTTCGCACGGCAGGCTTACAACGACTCGGTGATGGTATACAACACGCAACGGGAAGTATTCCCAACGAATCTGATCGCCAACAGCTTCAACTTTGCTGCCGCCGAATTGTTCGTGGTCGAGAAGGCGGAAGAAAAAGAATTGCCGAAGGTTTCGTTTTCTTGAGCAGCGCGCGGGTGCTGATCCTCGGACGCGTTGCGTTCGGAATTGGCGCCCCGTCCTCCACCATCAATGGATTTCTTTGAACGTCAGGACACCGCTCGGCGACACACGAAGCTGCTCGTGGTGTATTTCATTCTGGCGGTGATTGGCATTATCGCAGCGGTGTATCTGGCTGTCGCCTTGATTTTTGCCGGCAACGGGCTCAAACATCATTCGGCGGCGCTGCCGGATTTGCTCTGGAATCCCAAATTGCTGCTCGGGGTCGCGGCGGGCACAGTGGCCCTCATTTTTTGCGGCAGCAGTTATAAGACCCTGCAACTCTCCAGCGGCGGCAGTGCGGTCGCGGAAATGCTGGGTGGGCGGCCGGTGGACGCGAACACCGCCGATCCGGACGAACGCAAGCTGTTGAACGTGGTGGAGGAAATGGCCATCGCCTCCGGCACGCCGGTGCCTCAAGTCTATGTCTTGCCCGAGGAGTCCGGTATCAATGCTTTTGCCGCAGGGCACACGACCAGCGACATGGCTGTCTGCGTCACGGGCGGCGCGATCAGGTCGTTGACGCGGGACGAATTGCAGGGCGTCATCGCCCACGAATTCAGCCACATCCTGAACGGGGATATGCGGCTCAATCTGCGGTTGATGGGCCTGGTGTTCGGGATTTTGTGCCTCGCTATTGTCGGGCGCATTCTGCTGGAAACTCGCAGCGGGCGGAGCAAGGACCGCAACCCCCTGCCCCTCCTTGGAATCGCGCTGCTGATCATCGGCGGGATCGGGGTGTTCTTCGGAAAACTGATCAAGAGCGCCGTGAGCCGCCAAAGGGAGTTTCTCGCGGACGCTGCCGCCGTGCAATTCACGCGAAATCCGGGCGGACTGGCGAGCGCCCTGAAGAAAGTCGGCGGGTGCGGATCACGCATTGAAGATCCGAACGCGGAAAATGCCAGCCATCTGTTTTTCGCCAACGGGTTGACCGAGTCTTTCTCCGGGCTTTTTTCCACGCACCCGCCGCTGGTAGAACGAATTCGCGCGCTCGATCCGAGTTTTGATGGGCAGTTCACGCCGGTGCGCCTTGAGCAACCCGAGACCGCGAGGGTGACCCCGCCGCCCGCGCGAGCCATACTTCCACCCCGACTTGGCGATCTACTCGGCGGAACCGTTGGAACCGCTACTGCCGCCCTAGGTGGCGCCGGGGGGGTCCCGCTCACGCGCACCCTGCCTCAAGTGGGAACCATGACGGCGCAGCATCTCGATTATGCCGCGGATCTGCGATCTAAATTGCCGCCTGAGCTTACCAATGCGGCGCGGGATCCGATGAGTGCCGTCGCCTTAGTCTATGCGATGCTGTTGAGCCCGGAGGCAGTGATGCGCGCCCAACAATTGGTGCTTCTGCAAAAGCAAATCGATCCTGCAATCTATCAGGAGGTCACACGTCTGGCACCCGTAACGGAGGGGTTGGAGACCCGAGCGCGGTTGCCGCTGGCCACTTTGACGCCCGGCGCTTTACGCCGGCTTTCGCCCAGCCAATACCAACAATTCAGCGAGAACCTCAAATTTATCATTGAAAGCGATCAACAAATTGAATTGTTCGAGTATACGCTGCAGAAGATGGTGCTGCGGCAGCTTGATCCCAATTTCACGCCGCCGCGAAAGCAGGTGGTGCAATTTTACGTGCTGAAGCCGCTGATAACAGACTGCGCAGTGCTGCTCTCCGCCCTGGCGTACGCCGGACACGTTGAACGGGGTGAGATTGAAAAAGCGTTCCGGGAAGGGGCACGGCAATTGAGCCTGGGCGGGTTACCGTTGATGGACGCCGCCGCGTGTGGTTTGGACAAGGTCGATGCCGCGCTGAACCGCCTGAACCAAGGCGCACCCCAGATCAAGAAGTTGGTGCTGAGCGCCTGTGCCGCTACCGTGGCCGCAGATGGAGTCGTCCAGGAAAATGAAGCGGAATTGCTACGGGCAGTGGCGGACACGCTGGATTGCCCCATCCCGCCGTTTCTGAGCATCTAAAGCGTCTGGGTGCAGTTGGCAAAGGTTGAGGGGGTCGCAACGGTTCGCGCCTGAGCGTGGGTAGCTGCTGGGAGCCGGGACGGCTCGCGGTCCTGCCGAAAGAAAGCCTTCCAATCCCGGTCGTCCGAAGGGCTTATTTGCAATCCACCACGGCTCCTATAGTATGCTCTGGCAAGATTATGGCAGAAGCTAACATTGTAACCGTTCGCAAGTTGTCCAAGATTTATCGGCAGGGCGATATCAACGTCACGGCGCTCAACCAGATTTCCTTGGATATCAAGACGGGCGAGATTCTGACGTTGATGGGGCCGTCCGGCTCGGGAAAGACAACCTTGCTGCATATCATCGCGGGCATCGACCGGCCGACGAGCGGCGAGTGCCGGGTGCAGGATATCGATGTGACGCGGTTGAATGAATCTCAACTGGCCGATTGGCGGAATCAGAACGTGGGGTTCGTCTTCCAAACCTTCAATCTTATCCCGGTGCTGACAGCGTATGAAAACGTGGAATTGCCGTTGTTACTAACGCGCCTTGGACGGAAACAACGGCGGCATCAGGTGAACACCGCCCTGGAACTGGTCGGATTGGGCGACCGGTCGCACCACCTGCCCCGCCAGCTTTCCGGTGGCCAGGAGCAGCGCGTGGCCATTGCCCGGGCTCTGGTCACTTCGCCAAGCCTGGTAGTGGCCGACGAACCGACTGGCAATTTGGATTCCCACTCCGCGCAGGAGGTCCTTTCGATTCTACAAAGCTTAAGCCAGAGCGCCGGCAAAACGGTGATCATGGTCACCCACGATCCCAAAGCCGCAGCGTTTGGATCGCGGTCAATCCATCTCGAAAAAGGTGAACTAACCAATTGAACACGTTATGTTGATAGCGGTCATCCAGCCGACGGGGCATTTCGGATGACCAAGGGCTCCAGAGAAAAATGACGATTGGAAGTTTCATTCTAAAGAACGCACTGCGCAACAAGCGCCGGGCGACGCTCTCGGTCCTGAGTGTGGCGGTCAGTCTGTTTTTGTTGGTGACCTTGCTCGTGGCGCTGCGTGAGTTGACGATCCCACCGGAGGATGCCGGGGCGGCGTTGCGCGTGGTGGTGCGCAGCCGGATTTCGCTCGCCAACCCCCTGCCCGCCCGGCAACGGCCGATTATTGAGCGAATTCCGGGCGTGGAAGCGGTCTCGCCGTTCACGTGGTTTGGCGGTAATTTCAAGAACGAAGAAGGGATGACCTTCGCGCAATTCGCGATGGACCCCAAGCTGCTTCGGCCCATTTTTGGGGAAGCCAAGATGCCGGAGGACCAGTATGAGGCCTTCGAGAAGGATCAGCGTTCCTGCATTCTTGGCAAGCTGACGGCGGAAAAATACAAACTGAAGGTGGGTGACCGCATTACACTGGCCAGCACCATTTACCCGGCAACGCTGGAGTTCAGGATCGCCGGGATTTATTCCGGCACGATTGATGATCGGAATCTGCTGTTTCATCACAAATATTTTGACGAGGCGACGGGAGATCTGGGACAGGTCGGCACCTGGTGGGTGAAGGTCCGGTCGGCGGAAGACATGCCGCGGGTGACAACCGCGATCAATGCCGCGTTCGCCAACTCCTCCTCCGAAGTCCGCGCCGAAACCGAGCGCGCCTTTCAGCTCAGTTTCATTTCCATGCTCGGCAACGTGAAGCTGCTGGTGGCTTCCATTTCCACAGTGGTGGTATTTACGCTGATCCTGGTCACGGCCAGCACCATGAGCATGGCGATCCGGGAGCGCTTCCGGGAGCTAGCAGTGTTGAAGGCGCTGGGTTTTCGTCGCCGCGAGTTGTTTGCCTTCATTCTGGCCGAAAGCTTCGGATTGGCGGTGACCGGGGCGGTCCTGGGAGCAGGCGGAGCCTATTTCCTGTATAACTATGGCAACATCTCCAAAATGACGAACGGCATTTTTATCACGTTCGAGGTCACGCCCAAGATTGTCGGGATCGCCATCCTGGTGGCCACGGGATTGGGCATCGTCGCCAGCATCGCGCCATCGATTTCGGTGGCACGCACCAGCGTGGTGGATGGATTGAAAACACTCGATTAATTTTGCGCATTCCATGGGTTATCTGATCCAGATTTTAGCAATGACATTGGCGGGCCTGACGGCATTGGTGCTGCTGTTCACGCTCTACATGGCGTTAACTTCGCCGATTCCTTTCCTGTATAATATCCGAAGCGTGTTTGTGCGTTGGCGCGCCACGCTGGCGACGATTGCGGGGATCGCGCTGGTCGTGGGGGTGTATGTCTCGGTGCAGGCGATGGCCGTGGGGCTTGAAAAATCCAGCCAGAACACCGGCGATCCGCGGAACGTCATGATCGTGCGCAAAGGGTCCACCGCGGAATCGAGCAGCCAGGTGACGCGCGAGCAATTTAAGTTCATCAACTACCTGCCGCAAATCGCGCGGGACGACAAAGGTCAGCCATTGATCTCGGCGGATGTGGTCGTGCTGCTCAGTCTGCCCCGGAAGGAAAATGGCGGCGAAGCGAATGTGTTGCTGCGCGGGGTTTCTCCCATCGGCATGAATCTCCGACCGCAGGTGGCGCTGGTGGAAGGCCGCTGGTTCACGCCCGGGCGGCGGGAGGTGGTCGTCAGCCGCCGACTGGCAGCACGGTTCGCCAATTTTGCGGTCGGCGACAAATTCAAGACCGGCGGCAAGGAACTCACGGTGTCCGGCGTGATGGATGGGGCCAACACGGCTTTCGATTCGGAAATCTGGATGGATGCGGATGAATCCCGCGCCCTCTTCGATCGCGAGAATTACTCGAGCGTGCTTTTGCGGGTGGACGATCCAGCCGCGGGCAAGGTGTTGATCGACCGGATTGAATCGGACAAGCGTTTGCCGTTACGGGCGCTCCCGGAGGTGGATTATTATAACTCGCAAACGAAAACCGCCGGTCCGATCAAGTTTATCGGATATTTTCTGGCCATGGCGATGTCCGTAGGCGCGATTTTCGCCGCGATGAACACGATGTATGCGAGTGTGGGGGCGCGCACGCGGGAAATTGGCACGTTGCGCGTGTTGGGCTACCGGCGGTTGCCCATCCTGGCGAGCTTTCTGATTGAAGGGGCTTTCCTATCCTTCGCGGGGGGCGTGCTCGGCTGCCTGCTCTCCTTCGTGATGCATGGTTATTCCATCGGCACCATGAGCTTGCAGAGCTACAGCGAGACCGTGTTTCAGTTCCGCATCACGCCGGGGCTGGTGGCACAGGGACTGATCTTTTCGGTCATTGTGGGGATCTGGGGCAGTTTGCTCCCTGCGATTCGGGCGGCCCGGCTGCCGGTGATCGTGGCTCTGAAATCCTTGTAGGTGGAGTTGACACCGGCTGGCATCCGGTGGGAAAAGCAGCATTTCCTCCTTTTCTACCCGCTCATTTAACTCCATCTTGATGCTACTAGAAATGAATTCGGAAAAGCTGAAAGAGTTGCAGATCGACCCGTCGGAAAAACGGCGGCCAAAGAGACCGCTTTGGCTGATTTTTCTGCTGGTGATTTCGGTCACGGGCGCCGCAGTCTATTTTGCCTGGCCACGGGCGAGCGATGCCCATCGATTGGTAAACACTCAAAACAGTGGAAACAGCAATGTGACGGTGGCATCCACCGCCCCAACGCCAACGGCAGGGCCGGCCACCGCGCCAACTGCGGCTTCCCCGGGGACCAACAACGCGGATGCCGTGCTCACCGTGAGCGGTTACATCATCAACCGGGAACGAATCGAGCTGAGTCCAAGGTTCATGGGGACGGTGACATGGATCGGCGTCAAGAAGGGGGATCCGGTCACGAACGGTCAGGTAGTGGTGCTCCTCGATGACGCCGAGTACAAGGCCAAGCTGCACGAGGTCGAGGGTCGGCTGGCCACGGCAAAAGCCAACGTCGATAAAGCCAAACTCGATTATGACCGCATCATCCAGTTGAACAAAACGCAAATCGAATCCAAAAAAACCGAGGACGATGCGCGCATTCAGGTCGAACTTGCGGCGGCGGCCTTGAAGGAAGTTCAGGGCACCTATGAAGTGGCGAAGACCTATCTGGAATGGACCATCATCCGCTCGCCAATCAATGGTGTGGTATTGGAAAAGTTGGTGCAGCCGAACGAATTGGTTGTGCCCCAAAGCTTCGGTGGGAGCGGCGGGCCAAGCACCGCGTTGATCGCGGTCGCCGATCCAAAGGATTTGCAGGTGGAAGTCGATTTGAACGAGAGTGATCTTTCCAAGGTTTACATGGGGCAAAAGTGTCGCGTGAACCCCGAAGCCTATCCCGACAAATCTTACGAGGGATACGTGGCGGAGATCGCGCCGGAAGCCAACCGCCAAAAGGGGACGCTGCAGGTCAGAGTTCAAATTCGCAATCCCGACCGTTTTCTCACACCACAATTGAGCGCGAAGGTTGAGTTCCTGGGCAAGCAGCAGGCGGTCCAGTAATGCTTTTGGGAATCCGATGAAACTCAACCATGGTCTGCATCTCGCTTACTGCACCAACATCCATCGTGGTGAAGACTGGCGTGAAACCTTCGACGCGCTCAAGAATCATACCCTGGCAGTGCGGGGACGGGTTTGCCCGAACCAGCCTTATGCCATCGGGTTGCGGTTGAGCAATCAAGCCGCGCAGGAGTTGAGTGTTCCTGCGACGCTGCGGGAGTTTCAACAGTGGTTGGAACATAACCAGTGTTATGTTTTCACCATCAATGGATTTCCTTTCGGCCGGTTCCACGGGGGGCGGGTGAAGGAGCGGGTTTATTTGCCGGATTGGACTTCTCCAGAACGGCTTGCCTATACGAATCTGTTGTTCGAGCTGCTCGCCCGGCTTGTGCCACCCGGCATTGAGGGAAGCGTCAGCACGTTGCCGGGTTCCTTTAAAGAATTTATCACCGGTCCGGAACAGGAAAAGGCGATCCGCGACCACCTATGGCGTTGTGTGGAGCATATCGCAAAACTGAGCGAGGACACTGGCCGGAAATTGCATCTGGGATTGGAGCCTGAGCCCTTGGGTTGGTTTGAAACCAGCGCTGAAACCATTCGCTTTTTTGAAAGCCTGCGCGCCGAGCACCCAGATGACCCGAGATTGAATGAGCACCTGGGCGTCAACTACGACACCTGCCATCTGGCGGTGGAGTTCGAGGAGCCGGAGGACGCCATCGCGGCGCTGCAAAAGAACGGCATTAAAATCAGCAAGCTGCACCTGAGTTCAGCCTTAAAAGTGCGGCCCACCGCCCGGGTCCGGCAAGCATTGGCGGCGTTTGCGGATGACATTTACCTGCACCAGGTGGTGGTCCGCACCGGAGGGGGAAAGCGCCTCGTTTACCGGGACCTGGCCCCGGCGCTCGCTGCTCGAGCCGCTTTCGAGAATCCGGAAGCGACCGAGTGGCGGATTCATTTTCACATTCCCCTGCACAGCCCAAGGACGGATTGGTACGAACCAACGGCTGACCATGTTCTGGGCGTGTTGGATTTATTGAAGGGGAATCCCAAACTCTGCACGCACCTGGAAATGGAAACTTATACCTGGGAGGTGCTGCCGCCCGAGCTGAAGAACAGGTCGGTGGTTGATCAACTCGCCGCGGAATACGAATGGACGCTCGCGCGGCTGGCCGAACGGGGATTGACGATGCGAGGTTAGAGGGGGACGTTGGCTTCAGCCCGCCTTGTCAGGTAAGCAACGAAAGGCGGGCTGAAGCACCGAGTCGAAGACCACTATTGGCTTTCGCCTCCTTGCTGCCACGGTTTCAACACGACCTTAACGCAGTCGTCCTCCTTGTTCTTGAAGATATCATAGCCTTTGGGCGCATCTTCCAAGCGCATTTCGTGCGTGATCACAAAGCTGGGATCGATCTCTCCTTTCTGAATCCGCTCCAGCAGCGGCCGCATATAGCGCTGCACGTGGGTCTGGCCGGTCTTGATGGTCAAGGAGCGGTTCATGATGGAGCCGAAAGGAACCTTGTCAATGAACCCGCCATAGACCCCGGGCACCGAGAGAGTGCCACCGTTACGACAGCACATGATCGCCTGGCGCAAGGCGAGCGGCCGGTCGGACTCCAGCATCATCGCCTGCTTCACACGGTCATAGGCATGCTTCACCCCGGGAGCGTGCGCTTCCATGCCGACGGCTTCGATGCAGGCATCCGGCCCGCGGCCACCGGTCATTTCATCCAGGGCGTCGTAGATATCCACGTCCTCGTAATTGAGAGTCTCCGCGTGTCCTTTTTCTTCGGCCATCTGGAGGCGTTCGGGAAAACGGTCGATGGCGATCACCCGTTCGGCCCCCAGGAGGAAGGCACTCGTGATGGCAAACTGACCGACCGGACCGCAACCCCATACCGCGATGGTGTCGCCGGGTTGAATCTGGCAGTTTTCCGCCGCCATGTAACCCGTCGGAAGGATGTCCGAAAGAAACAGGACTTTTTCGTCGGGCAAATCCCCGGGAATTTTGATCGGGTTGAAATCGGCAAACGGCACCCGCGCGTATTGGGCCTGCCCGCCCGCATACCCGCCGAGCAGATGCGAGTAGCCATAGATGCCCGCTGGCGAATGGCCCCACATTTCCTCCGCCATCACCGCATTCGGATTCGAGTTCTCACAGAGCGAGAACAATCCCTTTTG
>JAQGOT010000261.1 GCA_028293465.1 Pedosphaera sp.
CAGATTAACGAGTTCCGTTTGAAGTTTGGACATTTCCCCTGAATTCTATGAAGGGAAAGAAAAACGGAGTTCCTCCGGTTAAAGAGGAACTCCGCGAGTCAGGGGAAGACTCGTTTGTGAAGACAGAATCAACCTGACAAGTCAGATTGACTGCGCTCCACTGAAAAAGCAAGCTTTTCCGAGTCCTTCCACCGATTTCTGTCTTCACGCCACCGAGGGTATAGGGTGCTCACCCCATGGTCAAGACAATTGAATATAACAAACATTGTGCGCGTATTAATACCGGACTGAGAAAGGAACTTCGACAATCCCTTATCGGGCTCCGCCGCCGAAGCGTTGGCTAAATGGCCAATAGACGAAGCAATAACGGCCAATGACGTTCGTGCGGGAAAAATCACCCCACGCCCGCGAATCGTAGCTGTTCACGGTATTGTCGCCCATCACCATGTAATGGTTCGGGCGGACCGTAACCCCCTCGGGATTATCCACGAACAACGGCGCAAGTTGTGCGTCGTTGACGTGTCCGGAGAAATGGCTTTCTCGCGCCAGCGTGGCTGGATCGAAGGAATAGACTCGTTCAAAATGAGGCGTGCTGGCATCCAGGCGCTTGCCATCAATGACCAGATGGCGGTCCTGACCTATTTGAACGCGTTCGCCACCCAAAGCAACCATCCGCTTGATGTAGAATTGATCAGGAGGCAGCCGAGGAATTCCCCGGGTTTCGAAAACGATGATCTCGCCGCGTTTGGGATGCCTAAAGTTATAGGTGAGGCGGTCGACGAACAAATGGTCCCCGGCGGTTTCTTCAAACTTAACAATATCGTCGCCTTTGTGGAAAGGCTCGCCGATTTCGATTCCCGCACGTTCCACAAAATGATCATCCGGGGCGAACCAAAAAGTGATGGGCGTTTGAGCCCCGGGACTCTGGCTTTTATAGTGAACGTAAACCGTAATTTTATTGATGAAGCGAAACACGTGCTCAGGGAGTCCCACATTCGTTACTTCACCATCGTCGGCGGCGACCGCGTGGTGGTAAAATTTGCCCTGAATGCAGGCCTGATATAATCTGGTCAATGCTCCCGGAATCTTGACGTCCGGTTGACTCTTGAGGTTTGCGGAGGTGACGCCGAACAGCGTTGGCTGCATTGACCCGGTGGGAATTTTGAAAGGCTGGACAAAAAAAGTGCGGATACCCATGGCCACGGCCAGCGCCACGAGCAGGACTTCCACGTTTTCGCGGATGCCGGAATTTGGATACGGCTTGAGCCATTTGTTGGCGGCCGCTTCAAGGTTCGTCATCTGCACCTTCAACGCCTCATCGCCAACGTTGCCTTTGATTGCCTTTTGGATTTCGTTCAGTGCGGATTTGACCGTGTTGACGGCTTGCGGGGAAAGGATGTCACGCTGGGCTTCCAGCATCTTGTGGACATGCTTCTGCATGTCATCCGCCTGGCGGGCCGTCCGAGAAAAGAACCATTTAAATCGCATACAATTGTGAACCGAGGCGTCAGGCCTTCAACACTTCGATGAACGCTTCCTGTGGAATGTTCACGGAGCCGAACGCTTTCATGCGCTTTTTGCCTTCCTTTTGCTTGTCGAGCAGTTTCCGTTTGCGGCTGATGTCGCCACCATAGCATTTGGCGGTTACGTCTTTACGCATTGCGCTGACTGTTTCGCGCGCGACGATTTTTCCGCCGATGGCTGCCTGGATAGCGACGGCATATTGTTGCTTGGGAATGACTTCCTTGAGCTTGGCGGCGAGCGCCCGTCCCCTGCTCTCCGCCTTGTCGCGATGCACAATGCACGAGAACGCATCCACTGATTCATTATTGACCAGCATGTCCAGCTTCACCATGTCGGACTCCTGATAAGCCGCATGCTCGTAATCCATGGAGCCGAACCCTCGCGTGGTGCTCTTGATGCGATCATGAAAATCGATGAGGATTTCGTTCAAGGGCAGCAGGCTGGTCAGCATGACCCGGCGGGTGTCCAAGGTCTCGGTATGATCGACCGCCCCACGTTTCTCGGAGATCAACGCCATCATGTCGCCGATGTATTCGTTTGGGCAGATGACGAAGGCTTTCACCATCGGCTCCTCAATCTTGACAATATAATTCACCTCGGGCATGAACGCGGGATTGTCCACATCCTTCACCGTGCCATCGCTCATGGTCACATGATAAACCACGCTCGGGTAGGTGGCGATGATGTCCATGTTATATTCGCGACGCAGCCGTTCCTGAACAATTTCGAGGTGCAGCAAGCCGAGGAAGCCGCAACGGAAGCCAAAGCCCAGCGCCACCGAGCTTTCCGCCTGGAAAACGAACGCAGAATCGTTGAGCTGCAATTTGCCGAGGTTGGCCTTGAGATGCTCGTAGTCGGCGGTGTTGATCGGATAGATGCCGCTGAACACCATCGGATGGATTTCCTGAAACCCAGGCAGGGCCGGCGAAGGATTCCGGGCATCCGTCACTGTGTCGCCCATTTTCACTTCCTTGGGGCTCTTAATGTTCGCCGTGAAATAACCGGTTTCGCCCACCTGCAACCGCTCGCGGACGTAAGGCTTGGGATTGAAACTGCCGACCTCCTTCACCTCGACGTTCTTGCCCGAATGCAGCAATTTCACCTGCATGCCGGCTTTCAGCTCGCCATTGAAGACGCGCACGTGCGTGACAACGCCTTTGTATGTGTCAAAGTAGGAATCGAATCCGAGCGCCTGAAACGAGGCAGCGCCGGTCGGCTTGGGTGCCGGGACGCGGGCCACAATCGCCTCCAAAATTTCTTCGATGCCAATTCCTTCCTTGGCGCTGGCCAGCAGGGCTGACTCCGCGGGAATGGCCAGGATGTCCTCCAACTGGGTCTTGGCCAAGGCAACATCGGCGTGCGGCAGGTCGATTTTGTTGATGACCGGGATGATGGTCAGATTCTGCTTCATGGCCAGGTGGACATTGGCCACCGTCTGGGCTTCGACCCCTTGAGCGGCATCGATAATGAGCAAAGCCCCTTCACACGCGCTCAGGCTGCGGGAGACTTCGTAGGAAAAATCAACGTGCCCAGGGGTGTCAATGAGGTTCAACTCATACACCTGCCCATCCTTGGCCGTGTAAAGCATGGTCACCGGGTGCGCTTTGATCGTAATCCCGCGCTCCCGCTCCAGATCCATGGAATCCAGCAACTGCGCCTCCATGTCCCGGGTGGCAATGGTGCCCGTGCGGTGCAATAAGCGGTCAGAAAGCGTTGTTTTCCCATGATCGATATGGGCGATGATGCTAAAGTTCCGAATATGTGTGGCGTCCATCAGTTCAAATTCTCAATCTTCCAACCATAATCCAAAATCAGGGCCTTGCCCAGAGATACCGGCCAAAAGATACCGGGGTACACGTTTAAGAAAAGGGCAATTTACGAAGCACCCCGATGTCCCAAAGGGCGGATCAGACTTTGCGGGTCAACTGCATCCCCATTTTTAGAAGCTTTTCCACACCCGCATCCGATTTCGTCTCGGCGTAAATGCGGAGGATCGGCTCGGTACCGGAGCCGCGCAACATCAGCCAGGAGCCATCCTCCGCCACGAATTTTACACCGTCGTAGCTTTTGACATCCGCCAAGGGCGAAGCGAGCAGTTTGGCGGGTGGATTCTTAACGCAGAAATCCATCAGGGCGGCACGCTTTTCGAGTGGGAAATGGGTATCGATTCGACCATAGCGGTGGGGACCAAACTGCTTTTCGAGCCTGGCGATGAGCTTGTTCACAGAGACTTTCTCAGTAGCCAGCAGTTCCAGCAGCATCAAGCCCGCGAGGATCCCATCGCGTTCGGGGACATGGCCGGGAAAGCCGATACCGCCGCTTTCCTCGGCGCCGATGAGGACATCCCCCTTTAACATTTCCGCACAGATATACTTGAAGCCGACCCCGGTCTCGACCAGTTCCAAGCCATAGGCCGCGCACATTTTGTCCATCATGGACGTGGTGGTGAGCGCCTTCACGACCCGTCCCCTGCCCTTCCGGTTCACGACGAAATGGTGCAGCAGGAGGCAGATCAACTGATGGGTGGAGAGATAGTTACCTCGTCCATCCATGGCCCCGACACGATCCGCATCCCCATCGGTCACGAGGCAAACATCGTGCGGATGTTTCTTCAGGTAGGCCGCACTACGGCCATAATTCTTTTCAATTGGTTCAGGATTGATGCCGCCGAACAAGACGTCATGAGCCCCGTTCAGGGTGGTCACATTGCAGGTTGTCCCGGCGAGCAATTCATTAAAGCAACCGGCACCCACCCCGAAAAGTGCTTCGTGTGCGAAACGCAGCTTCGATTTGGCGATGAGTTTGAAATCGACCAAATTCTTGATGGCCCGATAATGGGCGGGCCGGATGTTCTTGATCGCCACCCTGCCCTCTTTGACCGCGGCATTCAGGTCTTGTGCACGCACCGGGTTGTGATCCAGGAGCAACTCCACCCCTTGGCAGACAGCAGGCTCGGCCGGGCCGCCGTAATGGGATTTCAGTTTGAACCCATTAAATGAAGGCGGATTATGGCTGGCGGTGATCATCACGCCACCGATGGCTTTCTGGTCCTTGACTGCAAATGAAACGGCGGGTGTGGGGGTCGGCTCCGAGGTTAGGACGACCTGGTAACCGTTGCCGGCAAACACCTCCGCCACGCGGCGGCCAAATTGATCCGACAGAAACCGGCGATCATAGCCCACGATCACCTTCAGTTCAGCGCCCGGAACGGGATGAGCCTTCCAGTAGTCCGCGGTGGCTTGGCTGACCCGGTCAAGGTTGGTGAAAGTAAAATCTTCGGCGATCACCGCGCGCCAGCCATCGGTTCCAAATTTAACTGTAGCCATAATGAAAAGCTGACCTCCGGGACATTGAATTCAGGGTTGAGCGGTTGGTCCGGTCGCAACTGCCGTGTGATTGAAATCAAGGCCGTTCGCAAGTGCATTTTGGATCACGATTTTCCGCATCTTCGTGATCGCGGCCTTCAGACTGCGCTGGCCGAACAGACCGGTGCCGCTGATAAAGGCATCGGCTCCAACCCGGGCGCATTCGGCGGCGGTGTCGAACGTGATGCCACCGTCCACCCCAATATGGTAGCGCAGCTTGAAATCGCGCCGCCAAGCGTGGGCTTGCTGGATTTTCGGCAGCGTTTCGAATATGAAGGGCTGGCCGCCAAAGCCCGGGTTGACCGTCATGATGAGCAGTTCATCAATCTTGTCGAGGTAAGGCTGCACCGTGCCGATCGCGGTTGGAGGGTTGATGGCCAAGCCAACCTTTTTGCCCAAGGATTTAATTTTCCAGAGGAGCGAATTGACCTGATCGCCCAATTCGACGTGGATGTTGATCTGATCGACACCCGCCTGGGCGAAGGGTTCCAGAAGGATCTCGGGCCGCGAGCACATGAGGTGGGCGTCGAAGAACATCTTGGTCAGCGGACGGATGGTGCGCACCACCTGCGGGCCGAAGGAGATGTTTGGGACGAAATGACCATCCATGATGTCCAGATGGAGCCAATCGGCGCCGGCTTTTTCGATGCGCACCGTTTCGCGGGCGAAATGGCCGAAATCGGCGGCTAGGAGAGACGGCGCAATGATCATTCGCTATAAGTTATTAATTGCCTGCCTGCGAGTCAACCTCGAGCAAGCGGACGGGACGCAGAAAACTTCTCCTTAAAAGAGAAATGCGGACCAACGGTCCGCATTTCGCTAATCTGATATCCCAGCCTAAGCGATCAAGCCGCGGCAGGTGCCGGCGAGCCCAATCCTGGCAGGTGTGGCGGTGCGGGTTTGGGCGGAACTTCGGGCAACGGCGTGGCTGCCTGAGCGCCAGACGGTGGTTCCACTTTTGGTGCTGGCGGCGGCGGAGTGAATTTGCCCGTCCGGACGATCTCTTCAACTTGGCCGCCCTCGAGCGTTTCAACCTCGAGCAAGGCATTAGCGATTGCCTCCAGCTTGTCCCGGTTCGTATCGATGATTTCCCGGGCAACACGGTAGGCGTTATCAATGATCCGTTTGACTTCGGTATCGATGTCCTGAGCCGTTTGCTCGCTGTAATCTTTGCTGCGCGCCATCTCACGGCCAAGGAAGACATATTCGTTGTTCTCGCCGTACTGGACCATGCCGAGCTTATCGCTCATGCCCCATTGGGTCACCATTGCGCGGGCCATCTGCGTGGCCTGTTGGATGTCGCCCGTCGCCCCGGAGGAGATATCATCGGAGACGATTTCCTCGGCGATGCGGCCGGCCATGGTAACGGCAATGATATCCAGCATCTCCTTGCGGCGACGATTCAGGATGTCGTCCTTGGGCAAATACATGGTCGAGCCCAAAGCCTGTCCGCGCGGGATAATGGTCACCTTGTGCAGCGGATGCGTGTGCTTCAGCATCACATTGACGAGGGCGTGACCCGCTTCGTGCCAGGCGGTGAACTTCTTGTCCTCATCGGTCATGGCCATGCTGCGGCGTTCGCGGCCCCAGCGCACCTTGTCGCGGGCCTCTTCCAGCTCCAGCATGCCGACCGCTTTCCGGCCGGTGCGAGCGGCCAGCAAGGCGGCTTCGTTGAGCAAATTGGCCAGTTCGGCACCGGAATATCCGGGCGTGCCACGGGCGATAATCCCGAGGTCAACGATGGGATCCAGCTTCACGTTCTTGGCGTGAACCTTGAGAATGGCCTCGCGTCCGCGGACGTCAGGCAGATTGACCGTGATCTGACGATCGAAACGTCCGGGCCGCAACAGAGCAGGGTCGAGGACATCCGGGCGATTGGTCGCGGCGATGATGATAATGCCTTCCTGGGTATCGAAGCCGTCCATTTCCACGAGCAAGGCATTGAGTGTTTGTTCCCGCTCGTCATTGCCACCGCCCAAACCGTGACCGCGGCTACGGCCGACGGCGTCGATTTCGTCAATAAAGATAAGGCAGGGGGTGTTCTTGCGGGCTTGTTCGAACATGTCGCGCACGCGGCTGGCGCCGACGCCCACAAACATTTCCACGAAATCCGAACCACTGATGCTGAAGAAGGCGGCATCGGCCTCGCCGGCAATTGCCTTGGCGAGCAAGGTCTTGCCCGTGCCAGGGGCGCCGACCATCAGCACGCCTTTGGGGATGCGACCGCCCAGCTTCTGGAACTTTTTCGGGTCCTTGAGGAACTCCACCAATTCGGAAACCTCATCCTTGGCCTCTTCCACGCCAGCGACGTCCTTGAAGGTCGTCTTGTTCTTTTCCTTGGCGAGCATGCGGGCTTTGCTTTTGCCGAAGCTCAGGGCTCCCTTGCCCGCCATCTTGATCTGGCGGATGAAGAAGAACCAAATAAGGCTGGCGATGATCAGAATGGGGAGCACGCTCCAAAGCACGCTCAGCAACATGGTGTTGGGCTCTTGCGGTTCAAAGTTCTGATGCTTGTTAAGCAGATCGCTTAACTGCTTCTTCGTCAGGTAGACCTTGGTCCGGAAA
>JAQGOT010000288.1 GCA_028293465.1 Pedosphaera sp.
CTACAACGGGTCGAGCCCTCCCACGGTGAACTTTCTCGTTCACATGCCACCCGGGATGAACTACGCCGGCGGCCTTTCCTCGTTCGGTCTGGATCAGAACAACGAACTCTACATGTGCGCCATGGGCAGTTCCGGAGCCATCTATCGCCTGGACCGCACCGGGAGCGCCAGCCTGCCGATTCCCGCTTTGCTCTCACAAACCGGGGTCTTCACCAACCTCTCCAGTCTGGGCGTTGCCCCGGGACTGATCCCCTACGATGTGAACGTTCCGCTCTGGTCCGATGGTGCGATCAAGCGGCGTTGGATCGCCGTCCCGAACAATGGCGCGCCTTACACCGCGAATGAGCAAATCAATTTCTCTCCAAATGGTGAATGGTCCTTCCCCGACGGTACTGTCTTCGTAAAGCACTTTGAACTGGGCACCGACGACACCAATCCCAATATTCGGAAACGCCTCGAAACCCGTCTGGAAGTGCGGGACACCAACGGAGCCGTTTACGGAGTCACTTACAAATGGCGTTCCGACAACAGCGACGCCGACCTGCTGCCCGGCAGCCTTACCGAAAACATCACGATTACCACCGCGAACGGTTCGCGAATTCAAACCTGGTATTATCCCAGTTCCCGGGATTGCCTCACCTGCCACACCCCCAACGCCAACTACGTGCTGGGCGTAAAAACCCGTCAGCAAAATGGCAGCTTCACCTATCCGGGCACCGGGCGGACCGACAATCAACTGCGCACGTGGAACCACCTCGGATTATTCAACCCACCGCTGAACGAGGCCAACATCTCCACCTATTCCAATCTCGTCAGTCTCACGAATACAGCCGCCCCGCTTCAGGAGCGCGTGCGTTCCTATGTGGACGCCAATTGCGCCCAGTGCCACCGGCCCAATGGCGTGCCCGCATATTTCGACGCTCGCTTCGATACGCCCTTGGCCAGCCAGGGCATTGTGGATGGCAATGTGCTGAATAATCTGGGCATCGCGGGAGCCAAGGTGGTTGCCTCGGGAAACGTGTCGAAATCCATCATGGAGTTGCGCGTGAATTCCACCGATGCCAACCAAATGCCGCCCTTGGCGCGGAACGCGATCGATGCACAGGCCGTCTCCGTCCTCACCGATTGGATCAACAGCCTCCCGGCGGCACAACCCCTGCCTCCCCCTTGGCAGGATCAAGATATTGGCAATGTCGGTCTCGCGGGCAACGCCAGCTTCGCAGGCGGCAACTTCTCCATCCAGGCCTCCGGCGATGATATCTGGAACACTGCCGACGCCTTCCATTACGTCTATCAACCGATGAATGGCGATGGGCAGATCGTGGCGCGGGTCGTCAACGTGCAGAACACCGATGGTTGGGCCAAGGCGGGGGTCATGATTCGTGAAACACTGGCGGCCAACTCACGCCAGGCGATCATGCTGATTTCCGCCGACCAAGGCGCGTCCTTCGAACGGCGCGTCACGATTGGCGGTCTCAGCACGGACAATACGGCGGGCCTGGGCAGCATCTTCGCACCGTATTGGGTAAAGCTGGTCCGCAGCGGCAACACGTTCACCGGTTACCGGTCCGTTGATGGCGTGAACTGGGTCCAGGTGGGTAGTGACACCATCACCATGTCCGCCAACGTGTATGTGGGCCTGGCGGTAACCGCGCATAACAACTCCGCCCTCAACACCTCCTCCTTTGATAACGTTCAGGTGCTCAATTTGCCCTTCATCACCGCGCAACCGCAAAGCCAGACCGTGCAGGCCGGAGCCAGCGTCGCGTTCTCGGTCCAAGCCATCGGTGCGGCCCCCTTGAACTATCAATGGCGCTTCCAGGGAGCGAACATTTCCTCCGCCACCAGCAGCACCTACGCGCTCTCCAACGTCCAATCGAGCAATGCGGGCATCTATTCGGTCGTGGTGGCAAACGCCGCCGGTTCGATCCTCAGTTCGAATGCAACCTTAACCGTGACCGGGAGTTCCGGACTGCCGGTTCCCTGGAGTCACCAGGACATCGGCAACGTCGGAGTGGCCGGCAGCGCCGCCGCCGCCAATGGGACGTTCACCATCCAGGCCTCCGGCGACGATATCTGGAACACTGCCGACGCCTTCCACTTTGTCTATCAACCCCTGAACGGCGATGGTCAGATTGTGGCGCGCGTCGTGAACGTGCAAAACACCGACGGCTGGGCCAAGGCCGGTGGGATGATCCGTGAAACCCTGACTTCCGGTTCACGACATGCCTTCATGTTAATTTCCGCAAGCCAAGGCGCGTCCTTCGAGCGGCGCTTGACCACCGGCGGCCTGAGTACCGACAACACAATCGGATATACCACCATTTTTCCGCCCTATTGGATCAAGCTGGTCCGCAGCAACAACACCTTCACCGGTTACGCCTCCAGCAACGGCACCAACTGGGTGCTGGCGGGAACCGATACCGTCGCTATGGCCACCAATGCGTATATCGGCCTGGCGGTCACCGCACACAATAACACCGTCATCAACACCTCCACCCTCGACAATATCCAGGTGATTTCCGCCGCCACAAATTCCGCGCTCTTGATCTCACCACGGATCTCGACGAACGGCGTCTTTGCCATGACGCTGACCGGCAGCCCCGGTGCCAAGTACCAAATTCAAGCCAGCACCAATTTTGTCAATTGGACCGTGCTCACGAACCTGACCAACAGCGCCGGCGGACAGGCACAATTTACCGAGACGAATCTGGCGGGCATCCGGTATCGCTTCTATCGCGCTCTCCTGGTTCCGTAGCATGAAAATTCCCTTTCCGCGCAAGGGCGGGCTCTTCGCTTCCGACCCCGCCCGCGCAGGCGGGCGCCGTGCGCGATGTTCACTGACTGAGGATTCCACGACCCAATTCCTTAAGGCAAATTTCATCGGGTGGAAATCTGCCACGTCTTCCGGCCACTACTTTTCACGTTTGGTCTATTTGATAGTGTTCGCCCTTGCGCTCCACCTTCCACTCGGGGCGGCTGATCTGCCGCTGGATGACACCCTGCCCTTGCGCATGCCGGCGATCGGCGATCACCAACTCCGCCTGCTCTCCCCCACCTTGTTCGAGTTGCTGCTGATCACCACCAAACAACCCGATCCCGCCACCGTCACGCAATGGAACTTTGTCGATGCGAGTGGCAATTCCACCTTGCCCGCCCCTGCGCAGTTTCTCGTCACGACCAACGGACAGAGTGTCGCCGTCCAATCTGTCGGCTTCAAACGCCGCGTACTCTACGCGCCCTTGACACAACGGGACCTGCGCATTGGAAATTATCTTTAT
>JAQGOT010000290.1 GCA_028293465.1 Pedosphaera sp.
GCACGCACCAAACTCACAACCCGAACACGGGCAGGATGCCCCGCTTAGGCCTCGTGCGGAAATAAGCTGATACGAGCTGCGCCGGCATCCGGGTGCCAGCCAAGGCGCGACGAGGGAGCATATCCAATGGGATCTGTGACCGAGGAGCAACGCCGGCTGGCGCTCGGAGGACCAGCAGATCGTAGCAGGTTATTTCCGCACGAGGCCTAAGGCTGGAATGGGGACGCCTGATGCCCGCAGAGCAGAGTGACGCAGAAGTGGGAAGGCTAAGCGAATGGGGGCGCAGGTCGGCCAATAACGGAATCAAGGTTGATCCAATTCGGAGTGCGGATTGCCCCGAGAAACGGCCCTCGGGGTGAACTTGGGTGCGGAATTGGGACTGGCAAGTCCAAAGCGTGTTGGATTTGTTCTCGGAGATCGGGTGGTTTGGGATCGCTGCGGGTCATAGATCCTCGGTCCGGGGAAGAAAGCTTGCTCAAAGCCCCCTCGGGGGAGGTTCCATCCGGGTTAATCCAAGTTAATCCAGGTTGGATCAAATCCAGGCAGGGACGTGCCGCCACCTACGGGGCTTCGGAGCGCTGGGCGGGATGTTCTATAAACATGCCGCTCCGCTGGAGCTTCGGAAGGTGCTGGCGCACGGCCACCGGGGAATCAAGGCAAATCCAGGTTAATCCAGGTTGATCGTGAGAATGATTTTCAAATTTTCAAATTTGAAGATTGTCAGATCGGAAAGGAGAACGCGGTGGATGAACTGGAGTTGCTGTTCGTTTCCAGGTTGATCCAAGTTAATCCAAGTTGGTGAAGGTTCTTCGACAGGTGAATCGGGTTTTGGTGGAGGGTGAGGTTGAACAACAAAATAACCAAGCAACCAAGTTGCAGTTCATTCCCGAGGCGCGTCCCGCGTGGGGGCTCTCCCCCGACCAGCGGTGGGCGTTTGTAACGCTTCTGGCGGGGTTGTAACGGCGTTGTAACGGCAATGTTACGCTTCGTGTGCCAACCAAGTCTTTGTGGGCCAACATTGTAACGCCTGTTACGGCTGTACACCCCCAAAGGGGGGCTAGTGGGTAAGCCGGTGAGTGGGTGAGCCGGGGGGCGCTGTCGAAAAAGGACCAATTCCCAAAGAATATCCAGGCACCAATGCCCAATGAGCCAAGTTCGAGGGGCGGCGATCTGCGGTGCGGTGAATCCAGGCAAATTCAAGGTGGTCCAGTGCGGATCGCGGAGTGCGGAATTGGGGGAATGGCAGGTTCGAAGCGTTCGGATTTGTCCTTGAAAGTTGGGTGGGTTGGTGCGGCCGCGGCCGGGGATCCCGCACGCGGGACACTCCGGGAGTTGGCGCGATGGGGAGAATCCAGGCAAATCCAAGTTAATCCAAGTTGGGAAAGGCTGGAAGGCCGGGGAGGGCGGAGAAACGTCCGGAGCGGGTGGATCGTGATTGAAAAATCGCCGGACTCGTTTAACAATGCCCGATGAAAATTTCCGTGGTGGGGATGGGCAAGGTGGGCTCGGCCCTGGCATTCACGTTGTGCCAGCGGAATTTCGTCCACGAGATGGTGCTGGTTGGCCGGCGACGGGAATTCGCACTGGGCGAGGCGCTGGATTTACGCCACGCGCAGTCGTTTGTGGAGGTGCCAACCCGGATTTCCGCCGGCACGGCGGAGGACACGGCCGGGTCGGACATCATCGCGGTTTGCGCATCGGTGCCGGCACCGACGGTGCTGGTGGACCGCGCGGCCCTGGGGCCGGGGAATGTTCGGCTGATGCAGGAGTTGTTGCCGCCATTGGCCAGGCTTTCTCCGAAGGCGATCCTGGTGATGGTGTCGAATCCGGTGGATGTGCTGACGCATTACGCCATCGAGTTTACCGGGTTTCCGGCGGAGCGGGTGATCGGAAGCGGCACGCTGATCGACTCGGCGCGGTTGCGGCATGAGCTGTCGCTTGAGCTGGGGATCCACAGCCAGGATTTGCGCGCGTATATTCTCGGCGAACATGGCGACTCGCAATTCGCGGCGATGAGCTGCGCCACCGCCGGCGGAGAGGCGATTGATGACACGCCGAAGCGGCGGGCGTTGATTGCGCAGGTGGTTTCCGCCGGGCTGGAGGTTTTCAAACATAAGGGCTACACGAATTATGGCATCGCGCTCTCCGTGGCGGCCATCGTGGAGGCGGTGGCGCTGGACACGAAGCGGACGCTGCCGGTGAGCGTGGTGGTGGATGGCTTTCTGGGGGTGGAAGATGTGTGCCTTAGTCTGCCCGCGGTGGTGGGTCGCGCCGGGATCGAGCGGATTCTGCGGCCGCAACTGAACGCGGCGGAAGCAGCGGCGTTCCGGGCCAGCGCGGCGGCGGTGCGGGATCAGATTGCCAAAGCGCGTCCGGCGTGAGGGTGTTGAAAAATGACCAATGGCCAATGACCAAGTTCCAATAAGGTGGGCTCGAGTGGACGGATTTCGCGGTCAAAATTACCCTTTGAACTTGCATCACGACAGCTTATAAAAGGCGGCATGTTGCCGAGTTTGCTTGTAAAAGGCGGGCCGATGCTCTGGTTGTTGCTGCTGACCAGCGCCGTGGCCGTGGCGGTGTTCATCGAGCGGGTGCTCCATTGCCATCGCGCCCAGATCAATTCCGCCGAGTTCCTGAACGGAGTCCGCACGGTCCTGAAACGGGATAACGTGGTGGAGGCGCTGTCGATTTGCGATGCCACGCCGGGGCCGGTGGCCCGGTTGGTGAAGACGGCGATTTTGAACCGGGATTACGGCCGGGAACGGGTGCGGGAATCGCTGGAGGAGACGGGTTTGGCGGAGGTGCCGCGGTTGGAGGAGAAGCTGAATTTGCTGGCGACGATTGCGCAAATCACGCCGTTGCTGGGGTTGCTCGGCACGGTGCTGGGGTTCATCCACGTGTTTGAAAGTATGCAACAGGCGGGGTTGCAAACGAACGTGCAGGAATTGACCGCCGGGATCTGGCAGGCGCTGGTTTGCACGGCGGCCGGGCTGGCGGTGTCGATTCCCAGTCACGCCGCTTATAACTACCTGGTAAGCCGCGTGAACAACATCGTGCTCGACATGGAACGGGCGGCGACGGAGATCGTGAACATCGTGAGCGACATGCCCACCCAGAAGCTGAATGAAGTTTCCGCGAAACGCTAAGATATTCCGGGGGCAACTGGATGCGACGCCATTTGCCGGCGTGTTCTTTTGCTTGGTGCTGTTTATTTTGCTGGCGTCGATGGTTTATACGCCGGGGGTGTTCATCCGGCTGCCGGTGTCGTCGGCTGGCGTGCCCGGTGTGGACGGCCCGAAGCTGGCGGTGGCGGTGGCGGCCAACGGGCAGCTTTATTTCAAAAACCAGCCCATCCAACGAACGAATTTGCAGCAGCGGTTGCAGGAGGAAGTGAAGAACTGCGCGCAGCCGTTGACGCTGGTATTGCAGGCGGACAAGGGCGTGACGGTGGAGATGCTGGATAACCTGGCGGACATGGCCCGGGCCACTGGCATCACTAATGTATTGCAGGCAACGTTGCCGCGAGGGTTCGATTCGCCGACCGGCGCAAAAAAGGTCCCATGATTGCCACGCTGGTTGAACCCCAGAGCTGGCCGAAACGCCGGTGGTGGAAAACCGTGGCGTTGGTGATGCTGGGCCAGCTCGGGTTGATCTTCTGGCTGACGGACCTGAAACCCGCCACCCCTCGCACTCCCAGCCTGGAGGCCAGCATCTATTTGCCGGCGGAAAAAACCATCGAATTTCCTGACCTGCAAGATCCCACCCTGTCCGCGTTGCCCAACCGACATGGATTCTCCGGCCCGGCTTGGATGAACGAGCCGCCGCTGGCCCATCCCGTTTTGGATTGGGTGGAGGAGCCGCTTTGGTTGACCCAGCCGACCGGGGCCTTGGGCGGTGCATTCAGCGAGTTCATCAACACCAACAAAGTCGCGTCCATCGAGGTGGTCAAACGCCTAGAGCCGCAACTTGATCCCACGGGCTTCTATTCGCTGACTTATCAAGCACCCACCCAGTCCACCGTGCGGCTGGAAGGGGAACTGGCGAACCGTCCGTTGATGTCGCCGCTGACGCTGAGTTCGTGGCCGGTGGCCGAGAGCTTGTTGACGAACAGCGTGGTGGAAATCGGGGTGTGGGCGAATGGCCGGGTTTTCTCGGCGGTTTTGTTGGCCGGCAGCGGCTTGCGAGAGGCGGATAATTCCGCCTTGAACCTGGCCCGGACCGTCCGGTTCCGATCGCTCCTGTCAGCCAAAGATTTAAGCTGGGGCAAGCTGGTGTTTCAATGGCATACCATCGCCCCGGCCTCGACCAACGCCGCCACCGCCGGCCCTTGATTATGCCGATTGACACGCTCATCCTGACCTACGTGGTTTCTTTGCTTGCGGGGCTTTCGGGCCTCGCGATATACTCGGAATTGCGACGCCGACGGTTCGGCCCGACGGCGACCGAAGACCGCATTTTCCGCTGTCAGAACTGCGGATTGGTCTATACCGATGACGCGGATGTGGACCGGTCGCGGTGTTCGCAATGCGGCCGGTTGAACGACGCCATCGAATTTTGAACATTGCGGGTTGCGGCGCGGCTTGACTGCGGCGAAATTAACAATTAACTCGGCCCGACACCGGGCCGGTAACACCGACGATAAAATATGGGAATGTGGATTGGACGTAACCGAAAAGCCCGGGTCACCTACGGGTTTGATGAAATTGCGCTGGTGCCGGGCGAAGTGACCATCAACCCCGCCGAAGTCGATACCAGCTTTCTAATTCCGCGCAAGGATGGCAGCGTGATCACGCTCAAAATCCCGATCATCGCCAGCGCCATGGACGGGGTGACCGACGTGAAGTTCTGCATCGAGATGAACAAGCTCGGCGGCTTGGGCGTCATCAACCTGGAAGGCGTCCAAACCCGTTACGAAAACCCGGCCGAAGTTCTCGAACAGGTGGTCAAGGCGGACAAGGAAGACGTCACCGCGCTCATCCAAAAGCTTTACTTGGAGCCGATCAAAGAGGAACTGATCGGGCGACGGGTGGAAGAATTGAAAAAGGCTGGCGTGCTGGCGGCGGTCAGTTCGATCCCCCAGAAGGCGGAACGGTTTTCCGCCATCGCCCAAGAAGCCGGGGCGGATGTGTTTGTGGTGCAATCCACGGTTTCGACGGTCCGGCACATTTCCACGGAGTATAAGAGCCTGGAACTCGCAGCGTTCACCAAGAGCCTGAACATTCCGGTGCTCATCGGCAACGCGGTGACATACAGCGTCACGCTGGAGTTGATGCATTGCGGCGTCGCCGGCGTGCTCATCGGCGTGGGACCGGGAGCGGCCTGCACCAGCCGCGGCGTGCTGGGGTTGGGCGTGCCGCAGGTCACGGCGACGGTGGACTGCGCGGCGGCGCGCGATGCGTATTTCAAGAAGACGGGGCGTTACATTCCGATCATCACCGACGGCGGGATGAGCAAGGGCGGCGATGTTTGCAAGGCGCTGGCCTGCGGTTCGGATGCGGTCATGGTGGGCAGCGCGTTCGCGCGGGCCAAGGAAGCGCCGGGGAAGGGGAATCATTGGGGCATGGCCACGCCGCACGCCAACCTGCCGCGTGGCACCCGCATCAAAGTGGGCGTCACCGGGTCGTTGAAGCAGATTCTTTTCGGCCCCGCCACGGTGGACGACGGTTCACAAAACTTGGTCGGCGCCATCACCACCTGCATGGGCAACGTGGGCCGGGCGACCATTCGTGAATTTCAGGAGACCGAAATCATCATCGCTCCCAGCATCAAGACGGAAGGGAAATTGTTCCAGACCGTCCAGAGCGTTGGGATGGGGACGCGTTAATCATATCAGAGGGAATTATTCTATGAAAACTCAGCTTCGGAATCCGTGGTTCAACTTCAAACTCGTGGCGGTGCTTGGCTCCGTGTCGCTGCTGCCAGCTTTGGCCCAAGCGCATCCTCTGCCCGGTCAAGCCAATGGTTTTGCCAGCGGGCTCAATCACCCGCTGCACGGGCTGGACCACATCTTGGCGATGGTCGCGGTGGGCTTGTGGGCGGCGCAATTGGGCGGTCGCGCGCTTTGGCTTGTGCCGGCAACCTTCATCAGCCTGATGACGGTGGGCGGGATGCTGGGCATGACGGCGGTCCCTGTGCCGGGTGTGGAAGCGGGTATTTTGGTTTCCGTGCTGGTGCTGGGATTGTTGGTTGCGTCTGCGGCGCGTTTGCCCTTGGCGGCAAGCATGGCGTTGGCCGGGTTGTTCGCGATTTTCCACGGGCACGCTCACGGAACCGAACTCCCTGCGGCGGCCTCCGGTCTTTCCTACGGCCTTGGGTTTGTGCTGGCGAGCGTTGGTCTCCATGCTTGCGGCATGGGCGTTGGTTTGCTGGCGCAGAAGCGCTTCACCGTTCCGGCGATTCGTTTTGCGGGCGGCGCCATTGCCTTGGGCGGACTTTGTCTCTGGCTGGCGTGATTCTGGTCGCCCTTTGCCAGTTGAGATAGAGTTAGTCTCTCATTCCGATCTACAGATGCTTGTGGGAAAGTTACTCACGGGCTTGAATCTGTAGCGTTTGTCCTTCGGCAACGTGAAAATATTGTAATCATACTGGGCTTGCATTCGTGGACTGGTTCCAATTGATTTAGGTTGCTTGAATCGTTGGCTGGTCATCATTACAAGTGCAAGTCTGGGGTTGGCGGGTTGTGCCCGCTTTCATTCCCATCCCATTTCACCCGCCCAAACGGCGGCGAGCCTCGAAGCCCGACGACTGGATAATGCGGACTTGCGGCGCTTGCTGGAAACCAACCTCGCGCGCTCCTTCCCGGAGTGGCCGCCCAAAACGTGGGACTTCGACATGCTCACGCTCGCCGCGCTTTATTACCATCCGAGCCTGGATATCGCCCGGGCGCAATGGGGGGTAACGGAAGGCGGAGATAAAACGGCGGCGGGTCGGCCCAACCCGATCCTGAGTGCGGTGCCCGGTTACAGCTTGACCCCTTCCAGCGGCCCGACTCCCTGGACTCCCGCAGTGGCTCTCGACATTCCAATCGAAACGGCCGGCAAGCGCGGTTACCGGATCGCCCAGGCCAGAAAGCTTTCGGAAGCGGCCCGTCTCAACATCGCCACCGCTGCGTGGCAGGTGCGGAGCAACCTGCGGACGACTCTGATTGATCTGGCCGGCGCCCGAAACCGGGAACTGTTGTTACAGGGACAACTCTCCGTGGAGGATCGTATCGTCAAGTTTTTGGAACAGCGGCTGCAAGCCGGTGCGGTCGGCATTTCCGAACTTGGCCTGGTGCGTATCGCGCAGGAAAGGGTCCGGTTCGAGTGGTTGGATGCGCGACGTTTGAGTGCCGAGGCGCGGACCCGCGTGGCAGAGGCGATTGGGGTTCCGGTGGGCGCGCTCGAAGGGGTGGATTTGTCCTACGATTTGTCCTCGTTCCGTCCCGCCGCCGAGTTGCTGTCGCCCGAAGTGCGACGGCAGGCGTTGGAAAGTCGCTCGGAGGTTCTGAGTGCGTTGGCCGAATATGCGGCCAGTCAATCCCTCCTCCAGCTGGAGATCGCCCGACAGTATCCCGACCTCCATATCGGCACCGGTTACCAATATGACCAGGCCAATCAGAAGGTCGCGCTCGGGCTGACCGTCGAACTGCCGGTGCTCAATCAAAACCAGGGGCCCATCGCGGAAACGGAGGCGCGGCGCGAAGAATTCGCGGCGCGGTTCAACGCGGTGCAAGCCAAAGTCCTCAGTGAAATTGATCGTGCCTTGGTTGCGTATCGGGCGACTGAGGAACAGTTGAAGGCATTGGAATCACTGACAGCCGCCCAGGAAAAACAGAGCGAAACGGTCCAAGCACAGGCGGAGGCTGGCGAGGCCGACCCGCTCGACTTGCTCAATGCCCGGATCGAGCTGGGCCTGAGTGAATTGGCGCGACTGGACGGGCAATTGAAGCTGCGGTTGGCGCTTGGCCTGCTTGAGGATGCCATGCAACGCCCCATTGCCACGCTCAAGGCATCGTTGATTGAACAACCGCAACGCCGACAGGTCATGAAAGAAAACCAACCGTGAAACGAGCTGTTTTTGTAATCCTCATCATTGTGGTTGCGGTTGGCGGGGGCGTCGTCTGGATGAAAACGCGCGGCGGTGGCAGCGCCAATGAAAGTGCCGAGAAACCGGCCGCCGAAAAGCCCGCCGACGATGCACCGGCGGGACCCACAATTGAGCACGATCCGGACGGCAACGTCGTGATCAATATTGACGACGAAATGCAGGGAAACATCGGGCTCCAGGTGGCAATTCCCGCCGCCGCCCAATTAAGCCCGGAGTTTAAAGGCTACGGTCGGGTGCTGGATCCGGCTTCCCTGACTGCGCTCATGACGGAACTGGCTTCCGCCCAGGCTGCCTATAATGCATCCAGCAACGAACTCGCCCGCTTGAACACATTGGCGCAGCAGGGCAACGCCCCAAGGCGCGCGTTGGAAACGGCGGAAGCCACAGCGATGCGCGACCAACTTGCGGTTCGATCGGCAAAGGATCGGTTGGCCCTGATCTGGGGCCAGGCCGTCGCCGACCAGAAGGACCTGTCCGCTTTCACCGAATCGTTGATTTCTCACAATGCCGCCCTGATTCGCATCGACCTGCCCGCAGGTGACGATCCAAAATCCCTCCCCACCGGCGCGCGCGTTTTAACGATGTCTGGCGACTCCGCAGAAACGGAGTTTCTCGAGCTGGCGTCCAATGTTGATCCACAAACGCAAGGCCGGGGCTTCATTTTTCATTTAAGGACAAATGCATTGCAGTTGCTGCCGGGCGCGTCGGTGACGGGTTATGTCAAGGTCCCGGGAGAACCGTTGGTGGGCGTCATCGTCCCGCGCGAAGCAGTGGTTCGGACCGATGGAGCTGGCTGGATCTATGTCGCGAACGGCAGTGCGGAGGCGTATAAGCGGACGGAAATCGCTTTGGATCATCCGACTGAAGCCGGGTGGTTCGTTGCCAAAGGTCCGACGGCCACCAACTACGTGGTGGTGAAGGGCGCGCAAACCCTCCTTTCGCAAGAAATGAAGGCGGCCCTCAAGCCCGACTAAAGCGCGCCCATGCTCAACCGCATCGTCTATTTTTCCCTGCGATTCCGCGGCGTGGTCGTCGCACTCGCCTGCCTGCTGGTTGGGTACGGCATTTACGTTGCCGACCACGCGAAGCTGGACGTTTTTCCCAATTTCGTGCCCCCGCAGGTCACCGTGCAGACCGAAGCGCCCGGCCTCTCGCCCGAGCAGGTTGAAGTGTTGGTCACCCGTCCGATCGAAAACACGATCAATGGTCTGGGCAATCTGGAATCCCTGCGTTCCGAATCCATTCCCGGATTATCGGCCATCACCGTGGTGTTCAAGGAAGGGACGGATATCTTCGTCGCCCGTCAGATGCTGGCGGAAAACTTGGGCGAGACGGCTGGCACGCTGCCAGCCGGGGTGAAAGCACCGACGATGTCGCCACTCACCTCGTCTACGATGGATTTGCTGAAGATCGGCCTCGTCTCCGAGAAACTTTCGCCCATGGAATTGCGGACCTTGGCCGACTGGACCGTCAAGCCACGTTTGCTTGCGGTGCCGGGCGTGGCGCGCTGTATCGTGTTCGGCGGTGGTGTGCGGCAGCTTCAAATTCAAGTGCAACCCGAACGCCTGCTGGCTCATGGCCTTTCCATTTCCGATGTATTGGCCGCGGCGCGCGTCTCGACCGGGGTGATGGGGGCGGGTTTCGTGGAGAATGCCAACCAGCGCATCGTGATCCAGACTGAGGGTCAGGCGCTGACGCCCCAGATTCTGGGCGAAGTGGTGGTGGCTCATATCGCCGGAGTGAGCGTGCGACTCAAGGATGTGGCGTTGGTGAAGGAAGGTCCTGAACCGAAATTTGGCGATACGCTGATTCAAGGCCAAACCGGAGTGTTCATGGCCACGTCCAGCCAGTATGGGGCGAACACCATGGAAGTCACGCTGGCACTGGAAGCGGCGTTGGGCGAAATGAAGCCGATGTTCGAGAAGGAAGGCATCAAGCTGTACCCAAGCCTGCATCGGCCCGCCACTTTCATCGAGAACTCGCTCCGGAACATCAAACACTCA
>JAQGOT010000310.1 GCA_028293465.1 Pedosphaera sp.
TGGGCGCGTCGAAAATTTTGGCCGTGAAAATGAACTGGCCGACGCTGACCTCCTCGACGTCGATCCTCGTAGCGTTCGTGTTCAGCGCGGCGGTGGGAATTTTCTTTGGCTTCTATCCCGCCCGCAAAGCCTCGCAGCTCGACCCGATCGATGCGCTGCGTTACGAGTAGCCCCGATTCAGGTTTGCCTCAAGAACTCGTCGCCTCGTCGCAGCAAAGCATTGCGAGTTGAAGAAAAATCCCGCAGGCTGGAGGCTGATTTGGACAAAGGAAACTCAACTTTGAAAGCGGAGATTTTACCGACGCACACCGCCGCCCTGTTCGCGGCGGCGGTAAAGCGCAGCGCGGAATTGCTGCGGGCCGGGGAACTCGTGGCGTTGCCGACCGAAACGGTTTATGGCCTCGCGGCGAATGCTTTTGACGCGCGGGCGGTGGCACGGATTTTCACGGCCAAGGGCCGGCCCGCGCATAACCCCATCATTGTGCATGTGGCCGACCTGGAGATGGCGCGCCGTTGCGTGACGGAGTGGCCGGCTGCCGCCGGGGATTTGGCGCGGGCGTTTTGGCCGGGACCGTTGACACTGGTGTTGCCACGTTCCAAGGAAATCCCGGACATCGTCACGGCGGGCGGTTCCACGGTTGGCGTGCGTTGGCCAAGTCATCCGTTCATCCAGGCGGTGATTCGGGAATGTGGCTTTCCCCTCGCCGCGCCGAGCGCCAACCCCTCCAACCGCATTTCACCGACGAATGCGGAACACGTCCGCCAAGGGCTGGGGGATAAAATCGCCCTGATCATCGATGGCGGTCAATCACAGGTGGGGATTGAATCCACCGTGCTCGACCTGACGGTCAGCCCGCCGCGCGTCCTGCGGCCGGGGATGATCCATGAGGAGTCGTTGCAGGCGGCACTTCCTGAGTGCGGAGTGTGGAATTCGGAGGGCGGAATTGGGGCTGGCGAACACGGGCCGCTGCGGAGTCCGGGGAATTTGCCGCGGCACTATTCGCCGCGGGCGAAGCTGGAGATGCTGGCGTGGCGGGATGAGCGGGAGCTGGGCACTCAAGTTGCCAGGTCAAAGTTCCAGCCGGCCAAGACCCATATCATCGCGCACACGGTGATTCCCTCGGCCGGCGCCTGGGGGCGGGTGAGCGTGATTCCACACGATGCGGAGGCGTTCGCGCGGGCGATCTACGCGGAGCTGCACCGGGGCGATGAGCTGGGCGCGGAATTGATCGTGGTGGAGGCGTTGCCCGAGGCGAATGAATGGCAGGCCATCCGGGATCGTCTCAAACGGGCGGCGGCGGTTTAAATGACGCGTGGTACCGGTCCGCTGATAATATTTTTAAATCGAAAGCAAACCCATGGGATCAATTGACGAAATCACGAAAATCAAGCATCCTGCCCGCCTCATGCAATTGACCCGGATGTTTTGTATCACGTTTGCGGGCCTGGCTTTGACGGCTGGCGCACAGGACCAACAGCCACCCACATCCCAGTTGCCCCCGCCGCAGGACTTGTCCGAGGCACGGCAGACCCGCGTGCTGACGGTCGAGGAAGCGGTTCGATTGGCGCTGGAGCACAACCTCGATATTCAAATCCAGCGGTATAATCCCATCGTCAATCAATTCCTGCTCGAGAGCGGTTACGGGATTTACGAACCGGCGTTCAACTTCCGGGCGGTCCGGAACTTCAATTCCTCCCCGGGTGGCATCAATCCCCAGACGGGCCTGCCGTTCACGGCGAACGAACGGACACAGGATACCTATGTTCCGGACATCGCCGGGACCTTGCCTTGGACGGGTCTGACCTACGATCTGTCCGGACCGCTCTCCCGGACGGTCGGCAACTCGGTTGGGCTGGGGAGCAAGTTCGCGAGTGACCCCGGCATCACGCTGACGCAACCTCTATTAAAAAACTTCTTGATCGACAAGTACCGCTATCAAATCCTGCTGAGCAAGAACACGCTCAAGACCTCGGAAGAAGCGGTGCGCCTGCAGATCATGACGGTGGTGGAGAATGTGAAGGCGGCTTATTACAACCTGATCTATGCCCGGGAACAGGTGAAGGTGAACGTCAAGGCGTTGGAATTGAACGAGCAATTGTTGACCGAGAACCGGAAACGGGTGCAGGTGGGCGCGCTCGCGCCGTTGGATGAGAAGCAGGCGGAATCCCAGGCGGCGATCAGCCGGGCGGATCTCCTGCTGGCCGAGCAGAACCTGGCCAGCCAGGAAAATATTGTCAAAAACCTGTTGACCGACAACTTCAGTGAATGGGCGTTTGTCACCCCGATCCCTTCGGAATCGCTGGTGGCGGTGCCGGTACAACTGAGCCTGCAGGAAAGCTGGCGGGCGGGTCTCGCGCAGCGCCCGGAAATCATCGAGCAAAAGCTGAACCTGGAACGGCAGAACATCACCGTGCGCTATAATCACAACCAACTCTTTCCCGAGGTGGACCTGGTGGGCAGCTACGGCCGCAACGCCCTGGCGCCGACACTGGACCAGAATTTCGGCGGCATTCGCGATGGGAACAACCCGTTCTACTCCTACGGGGTGAGCATCACCATTCCACTGGGCAACATCGCCGCACGCAACAGTTACAGCGCCGCCAAGGCCCAGGTGAAGCAGGTGCTGTTGCAGTTGAAGAAGCAGGAGCAGACCATCGTGGTGCAGATTGACAACGACATCAAGGTGGTGCGTTCGAGTTTGCAACGTGTGGATGCCACGCGGGCCGCGCGCATCTATGCCGAGACCGCGCTCGAAGCCGAGCAAAAGAAACTGGAAAACGGCAAGAGCACCAGCTTCGTGGTCCTCCA
>JAQGOT010000320.1 GCA_028293465.1 Pedosphaera sp.
CCGGTGGAGGCGGCGGCCTTTGCTGGAGGTGCTGGCAGTTTCCAAGCGAATCCAAGTTAATCCAAGCTTTCTGAGTGCGGAATGCGGAGTGCGGAGTGAGAGGTTTGGGCGGGTGTCCACGGCAGTTGAGCCGGTCCTCGGAGTTCAGGTGGTTTTACATTGCTGCGGCCGAGGCCGTCCGCACTTCGACTAAGGCCTCGTGCGGAAATAACCTGACTCGATCTGCTGGTCCTCCGGGTGCCAGCCGGCGTTGCTCCTCGGTCGCAGATCCCTTGGATATGCTCCCTCGTCGCGCCTTGGCTGGCGCCCGGATGCCAGCGCATCTCGTATCAGCTTATTCCCGCACGAGGCCTTAGGTACGGAGTCCCGCCCCGTACGCGGGCCGGTAGCACATTCTACCACCGCCCCAATTGGGTCATTGGTTATTCCTTGGGCCCTGATCCTTGGGCCTTGGACATTTTATTTGCCCCCATACCCCGCGAGTGGCTTGCCGTTTTCATCCAGCTTGTTGCAAGCCCACAGCAAACCCCGGCTCACCAGGTCCAGATACACCGCATCCTTCACCGTGTCATTGCCGTGGCCGAGCGAGGTGCCAAAGACGCGCGCCTTGCCATAGGTGTTGGCCCAGATGCAAACATGCTCCGCCTTGGTCTCCCCGACGCCCTTGCCCAGCGGCACGCAATCCGGCCAAAGCTTCTTGATTTCATACAGTTCATCCTCCGTATCGTGCCATTGGGCGGGAAACCCCTTCATGATCGGATGTTCCGGCTTCAGGTTGAAGACCTCGAACGAACGCCGCTTTTCATGCTGATACGAACTGACCCCCAGCAGCTTCCGCCACTCATCGGTCGTGCTCATCCGGTAGCTGTGGGTGGAGCAATGCAGCGTCACCGCCGGAATCCCGTTGGAATGGGCCTGGGTGATCTGTTCCACAAACGCCACGTTCGTCACATAGCCGAAGCATTCGTCATGCACCACCACATCATAGCCCTTGGTCCAATCCGGCTTCTGATACACGCTCACCATGTAATCGCGCGTGTCCCCGCCTTCGTGAACAATCGTCCAGGTCACATTGGCGCGGGCGCTGATGCCTTCCGTCAGGATTTTCTTCTGCGCCTCGAAATCATGACAACACCCGCCGGTGATGAGCAGGGCGCGAATCGGCTCCGCGCCTTGAGTGACCATCAGGCCGGTGGCGAGCAGTAAAAGCGTCAGCAAGGAAACGCGAACGGTATGGTAAAGGTGGGTGGGTTTCATGGGAGTATGCTTTCGTTTGGATATATATAATCCGAACCCACGCGTCCAGTTCCAATCGCGCGCTGTTCCGCCGCCCAGCACATCTCATCCCTGAGCTCCCCGAGGCTTTGCCGGAGCGTCCAACCCACCCGGGTTCGAGAGGCGCTCCGCAGCAGGCGGAATGGTTGGGCGTGTGCCGGTCGCCCTTGCTGCGCGAATTCGGGCGGCCAAATCGGCCATCGCTTCAACGTCGCGCAGCGTGAGCATCTGCTCCAAATCTCTGGCGAACAAGAGATCCAGCGTCCAATCCGTCATCACGCGCAGCTTTTTGGACAAACGTGGCAGCTTGAGGAGATAGATCGTTCGCCACATCAGCCAGGCGAGCAATCCGGAAAATTTTACCCCGAATATCATCGCCACGCCGGTCCGACGCCCGATAGTCGCCAATTGCCCGAGCATCTTGAAGGTAAAGGGCCTCAGGGGCCGGCCGAGAATTGCGGCTTCAATGTTCCGCGCCGCGACCTGCGCCTCCCGCAGACCGTGCTGCGCGGTGGGCGGGTGACTCTTCCCCGTCCTGGCATCCGGCACGGCCGCGCAATCACCAACCGCCCACAGGCCGGGATGCTCCGGCACGGCCAGGAATTCATTCACCGCCAGACGGCCTCGCTCCTTGCGGCAAGGGAGATCTGCGATGGCCGGACTGGTCTTTATGCCCGCCGTCCAGATCAGGGTCGCGGCGGGAATTGACTTGCCGTCGGCAAGGGTGACGAGCGAGCCGTCGTAACTGGCCACGTGCACCCCTTTGAGCACTTCGACCTTGCGCTCGCACAGTTTGCGCTCGGCGTAACGGCCGAGTTTTTCACCGAGCTCCGGCAGCAGAAACTCGCCGCCATGGACGATGGTGACGCGGATCAAGTCTTCGGTCAACTCGGGGTAGTACCGCACGGCCTCGCGCACAAAGTCGTTGATCGCGCCCGTCGTTTCCACGCCCGAGAATCCGCCGCCCGCTGTCACAAAGGTCAGCAGGCGGCGACGCACCGCCGGGTCCGTGTGCAAGCTTGCCTCCTCCAACAACGCCAGAATCCGGTTGCGCAGCATGGCCGCGTCGATCAGGCTTTTCATGGTGACCGCCCACTCGCTTACGCCCGGAAGATCGAAGAAATTCGTCTCCGATCCCAGCGCGACCAGCAGATGATCGAACTCGAACCCAAGCGTGAGCCTGGCAACGCCACCCACGCACCTGACACAACGCGCCGACAGATCAATGGCCTGCACCTCGGCCGCAACAAACTTGATGTGGCGGATGATACGACGGATCGGGTTGACGATGTCCCCTGGATGAAGGTCTCCCGAGGCCACCTCGTGCAGCATCGGCGTGAACAGAAAGAAATTTTCGCGGCTGATCAGCGTCACTTCCACGTCCGCACGGCGGGCCAGCGTCTTGTCCAGATACAGAGCCGCATACAGCCCGCCAAACCCACCGCCCAAAATCACGACCTTGATCCTCTTCATTTCGAGCCTCCTCTGTCCGGGCATGCTTCAACCCAGTAACTTACACTCGAACATCTGCCAGCCAAACGCAATGTTGACTGGAACGAATTCACCGCACGGACCTTCCCTCCGAGCTCAGATCAGTTTTTCAACCAGCGCACTACGGACGAAACAAAAAAATGCGATTGCATGCGGGGCTGCACCAGGCGCGTATCATCCAAAACGGTAGGGATGAGACTCCGTCGAGCCCTGACATTTCCCTTCCCCGTTTCTTCTCCGCCTTCCTTGGGCCGGGACGTTCGACACCAAATGCTACCCTGACCCAAGATATGAAACGGAGGCGCGACCGGCGCGGCCACTGCCGCAGGCTCGTCAAACCTCATGGTTTCGTTTTTTCTTTAAAAAGCTTGATGATGCCATCGGTGATATCCAGCACCTCGTCGGTCGTGCGATAGAGAACAGCCGAACGAGAGAAACGCTCATCGCTTGAATCTACGATCAAATCGAAACGATCCTTCACATATTCAGCAATCAGCTTGTCGGTTGAATATTGGTCCCGATACTGCGAAGCCTGGCGACTGCGCCGGTCAACAATATCTGCTATCGGCACTTTTGCCTCGGCCACCCGTTTCGACAAAGCCTCGTAGTCCCCATCCGGTGTTGGAACTTCCGAAGCACTCGCCCTCGGCGGGAGTCTTAATCTCATCGCGTCCATTTGCTTGTGCAGCAAATCAGTTTGTAAGGCTTCATACTGACGAATCTTCTCTTCGATTTCAGGCGAAAGCGCCTCTGTCTTTTTGGCTTCCTCCATTTTGTCACGGCTCCTTTGAAAGCTGACGGAGTCGATTTCACGCTTGTTGGCGAATGCCCAACGCACCGTGTCTGCCCGCTTGTTCGCCAGCGCACCGTTGATGGCTTCCAATTTGCCCGAGACCGGACGTTGGTTTTCTTCCTGACGCCCACAGCCAACGAGGATCAAGGAGGTTGCTAATATTAGATATATTCTCATATTGATAGATCTACCTGAACTGAGCCATCGCCTGCGCGACGTGGGCCACAAGAGCGGAACCGGCCGCGCCAACGGCGGTTAAGTCCTCGGAACTTTTAGGCCACGCCTTCATTCTGTCCCTCGACAAATCCGTCCTTGATAAGCGTTACCAACTCGAAATCTCAACGAAAATACACCTGCTGCGGCCGGCCAACAGGCCAACGCATGGATATAAACAGGGATCAGCGTGAACGTTGGCCTCTCTCCAGTCGGCCACTCAATGGGAATTCCCTCGTCAGTAACGCCAGCGACCTCGTTCAAGTGAACGCCAAACCGGTGGCTCGTGTATGCATCATAGACAAAAACTGCCAGACCAACGGCCACAAGGACCAAACTCATAGGGAGTAGCATTTTTCTCATGGCGTTGATCGCATTCCGTCCATTGGGGTGAGATTACGCTTGGCGTCGTATGTTGTCGAGGACGTTAATTCCTCCGGCAGGCGTATCGTTGGTCAAGATCGGGACGCCTCCGTCGCTGGCTCTTGAGCGCGGGCAAATTGTGCTCGATTAACGAAGCGGACTGGGCCACGCTGACGACGTGAGGAAACGCTACCGCATCCTGCTGGTTGTCCTGTTGGTCGCCGTGGTTGGCGGACTGGCCTGGCAGGTATTGCGCCAACGGGAACCGGTGTTTCAGGGGCAGCCTTTGAGTGTCTGGTTGCGAGCCGACCGTCATCGTGAGTATAACCCTGGTCAGGGCCCGGAGGATGCCATTCGTGAGAGTGGAACCAATGCGATCCCCGTACTGCTGCGATCGCTCAGGGCGAAGGATTCTGACCTTCAATTTAAATTGCTCAGGTTTGCCCTCAAGCACCGGCTCATCAGCGGCCCGGACACTTCCGCCGAGTTCCAGAATGAACTGGCGGCCCGCGGGTTTGAATTGCTGGGTTCTAGTGCCAAGGAGGCAGTGCCGGGGTTGATGAAAATCTACCAGCAGAATATTTCCCAATCGTCGCAGGAGAACTGCCTTGCTGCATTGGCTTCGATCGGCCCGACAGCAAAGCAAGCGATCCCTTTGTTAATAGGTGCGACCTCGCACCCAGCTTTCGAGGTGCGGTACCGGGCCTTTGCAGCCCTCGGCAACGTTCATCCGGAGCCGGAAGTGATCCTGCCTTTCCTGATACGCACCCTGCGTGATCCTGACACGGGCTTCAAAACGATTGCCATCGAGCAGATCCGTCTTCTTGGAGATGACGCCAAGCCAGCCATTCCCGCATTGATTGAGTTGCTTCAGGATCCTGGCCCATCGGTGCGTCGAAGTGCGGTATACGCGTTGGGCTGGCTTGCGCCGGAGAGCGAGCAGGTGGTCCCCGTGCTCACACTTGCCCTCCAATCCTCGCAGAGTGATGCTCTGATGAGAATGAGCAGCGCCACAGCACTTGGAAGGATCGGCGCCAACGCCCGCAGTGCAGTCCCAGCGCTCTTGGGGGCGCTGCATGATCCGAACCCGCAAGTGGGCCCGACCGCAGCCTTGGCATTAGGCCGGATAGCACAGGATAGCGAGCAGGTGGTGCCTGCGCTTACACTCAGTCTCGAATCTTCGGAGAGCGATGTAATGATGAGAAGTGCTTGCGCCGGGGCTCTTGGAAAATTCGGGACCAATGCCGGCAGCGCAGTACCAGCCCTCTTGGCGGCGCTCCATGATGCGAGCGAGGTGGTCAGGGAAAGAGCGACGACAGCCCTCAAGTCCATCGACCCCGATGCCGCCGCCCAGGCAGGCGTGAAATAACTGGGGATCACGGTGCGGTCCGAGCCGTTCCTAAATAATTCTCTGGAGGGTGGAGCTCCGCGACGCCCTGACATTTCCTTTGTCCCTGCCTCTTTTCCCAGCTCCAGCGGAGCGCCATGTATATAGCACCCGCGCCGATTAGTCTCCAAGCTCCGTAGGAGCGGCACCGCCCTTGGTGAGAGCAAAGGACAGATTCAGGATGTCAATTCATCCCCGGACGGCCTTTCCTCTCGAACGCAAACCACTCTCTCAACGGCCGCGCACTACCCGGACGAAGCAAGAAACTGAGATTGCGTACGGGACTGCACCGAGTGCACAACCTCCTTAACGGTAGGGTTGAGACTCCGTCGAGCGCTGACCTTTCCCTTCCCCATTTCCTCTGTTTTAGTCCTTAACTCTGGCGGAGCGCCATGGTTAGGCTGCGGTCCCGGGAAGTAATGCATCGCGGGTCTCAAGTGAAACAAAAATCTTGCTGCCGTCCGGCACGTCGTCGCTCGTTATGCCCTGAAACAAGATGGTGACTCTCCAACGCCGGTCAATCGAAACATTGGGTTCGCTGATATTAATGTGTAACAACGATATCTGGGCTGGAATTTCCAATTCGCGCCCATCAGGCCTCACCACCGCCACAACCTCTGTTCGATGCTTCCAGCCTTTGGGCGGGACGGA
>JAQGOT010000332.1 GCA_028293465.1 Pedosphaera sp.
GTCACTTCTGGGGGCGTACTGGTTTCGACCTGAAAAATGCGCCAGAGGCGGCATGCCGAGGACGGTTCGTTGGCCTCGTTAATCATCGAACCAAAAATAACTGCTAACACAGAATTAGCTCTCGCGGCCTAGTGCCTCGACGTTCGCCCTTGGACACCTGCTACGAGGGACGAACGCTACAGCAGGTTAGATCAGACGCGGGGACCGCGCGCGGCTGGTTGAAAAAATTTCATGCGGACTAGGCAGTGCGAATCGGGTCAGGGCGTAATCGCATAGCAGAAAATATTACTCTGAATAAGCATGTAGTCGCGGCTGGTTTGTTGGTCAGGGACGCGGGTTCAACTCCCGCCGCCTCCACCATTGAATCTGTGGTGGTGCGGGGACTCGCTTTTTAGATGTGAGAAGGGTTGCCCGAACCCGGCGGAGCCGATGCTTGCTCAGATTGGAAGTTTCTATTCGCGGCCGCCGGTGTCATCACTCCGCTCGGTGGCGGCTCTGGATAAGCCGGATTGGGGAAGCAACACCACTTTGTAGAAACGGGCGCTCGTTGCGGCGGGGGCACATTCGGTTTTCGGCGCCCCGTCATCGATCCATTGCATCACGGTCCCATCGCCGGTGATCCCGGTTTGCGCCGTCTTCCAGTTCACGAGGTCTGAACTGTATTGCACCGAATACGAGCGGTTGGGAAGGGAAGCGAGTTGGAGGGCGAAACTTTTGTCAGGCAGGAGTTTTCCGCTGCTGATTTTCTGTTCAATGCCGACCATGGCGGCGCTGGAGGTCGCCACGCCGGCGATATTGGTCACCACCACATCGTAGGAACCGGCGTCACCATCGCCGGCGGTGGTCAGCGTGAAACAACTCTGGGTGGCTCCCGGAATGGTGCTGCCGTTCTTGCGCCATTGGAAGGTCAACGGACCGGTCCCGCTGGCGAGCACCGAGAAGGAGATCGGTTTGCCTGAATAGTTAATTGAAGTGACCGGGTTCTGGAGGATGGCCGGCGGCAGGTTCGGTTGGGCAACCAACGTGGTGACACTCGCGTTGTCATCGCCACAGTTGGCATTGTTCTCGGCGCTGGCAATCATGGCGACGCCGGTGAAAGTCTGCCCGATGGCGGCATTCGTCTTGACGGTGACCTGATAGCTCACGGACCCGCTCACGCCAGGCGGCAGATTTCCCAAATCCCACGTCAGGTTGTTGCCCAGCAGGATCACCGGACCGGCGGCACTGCCGGGAACATAGGCCACGAGATTGGGAAGGGTGTCGGTGAGTTGGACTCCCGTCGCGGTGCTGAAGGTCGATGTTTTGTTGGTGTAATTGATCGTGTAGGTGATCGTGCCGCCCGGCGAGCTCAGGGCCGGGCCCTTCTTCACGATGGCCAGATCAGGGCTCCCGAGGGCAGCGCCAGGCTTGGCAATCTGAAGGGTTTTCGAGGAAAACCGAATTGAAGCACCGGCGCTCACATGAGACCCGGCCGACAAGCGCGACCAGAATTGGATGGCGCCCGCGTTTTTATCCAGGAGGCGCACCGTGAGCGTATAGCTCCAAGTGTCCACCCCCGCCGGAGCGGTGAGTGTGGGCCCGGAAGTAATAAGCACATTCGCCGAAGGGGTGAAGCCCGTGAGAAATTCGATCGCGGGCAAGCCTCCCTTGGTGTGATCGAAATTGATGACCACCACCTTGCTGTTGAACGGGCCTCCCGTCAGCACAGCCTTTCCGGGAACGTAATCAAGTTCCTTCCACCCTTGAAGAGTCCCGGTGAACCAGTTGGTGCTGCCCGCCGATTGCCCTTGAAGATCGTCCGCCTTGGCGATCGTCCCCGCCGTCATCAGGAGTAAAACTAAAAACCAGTTCAAGCATCGTTTCCGATGCTCCAGTTTGTTCCCGCCGCGATTGCCCATTTTCATGTTCCGGATTTTCCCAGAAAGAATGGTTGTTCTTTCCGATGGGCTAACTTTAGACCCGGTGCAAAGCCCCCACCATCGGGGCAAGGCACGTTCTTTTCCCGGGGGAAGAGCCGGGTGAATACCCGGGGGATCCCCGGACGCGGGTGCTGTCCATCATGGAACAGCCTGCAAGCAAGCTGTTTATGTGTGAAACGAATCAAGCTCCCTTGACGGAGCGATGCCATTCGGAACTACAGCGTCCGGAACCCATGGGATAGAATGCAGATTTTAAAGGCGCTGCCGGATTGTTCCGGCGGGGCGATCGTTTTGAAGAAGGGCGTCAGGGATGGGAAGGCCAGCACTGATTGCAAACCCGCTCTACCTTTCCTCGCTGAACGCGGAGATCCGAATCAGCGCGGAGTGCCCCGTTCGACCCAGGAAGTGGCGTATTGCGTCAGCTCAGAGGCGTTCTTAAGACTTAACTTTTCCTTAAGTTGCTCGCGGTAATACTCGATGGTCTTGATGCTCAGGTGCAGTTCCTCGGCAATCTGGCGCGTTCCCTTCCATTGGCCAATCAACTGGAGCACCTCCAGTTCGCGGTCCGTCAGGGTTTTTAAAGGCGGAACCGTGGCGTCGGTCTGGCCGCGGATCTGGTGTTCGAGCATTTTGGCCCCCAAAGCCTCGCTGACATAAATGGAGCCGCTCAAGACCCGGCGGATGGCGGTCAACGTTTTCTCGATCGCCTCTTCTTTCATCAGATAACCCTGCGCGCCCGCCCGAAAGGCAATCTCAGCATAGATCGATTCATCATGCGCGCTCATCACCAATACCGGGAGCTTTGGATGTTGGGCCTGGATGTTCCGCATCAGTTCCAAGCCGCTGCTGTCCTTGAGCGAAATGTCCGCGATCACCAGATCGGGTTTGAGCTGGGTGATGGCCTGCAATGCCTTCGAGGCGTCCTCTTCCTCGCCGCAAACGACCAGGTCCTTTTCGCGGTTGATCAATTGGGCAATTCCGAAACGCACCACGGCATGGTCGTCCACCAGAAGAATTCTGGCTCGCTTATCCTTCGCTTCGGTTGGTTTGGCCTGGCCCATGACTTTTTTTACCAACGCACTTTTAACAGACGCGCAGGCGGGTGAACAGCTTGCAATTTCCTACAACGGGAAATCCTTGAACGCACTCAACGCTGCACAAGTCATTCTGCCGCAACTGGCGCATCACCTGACCACGATGTTCTTGCCGGCCCTTTCCCGTGAAGCTCTTTGATCGCGAAATCCAGCGGCTCAATGACCCTTTTGCAACTCGCCGACCAGTGCTTGGGCCAGCAACTCATATTGAGGGAGCGAGTTGTAGAGTTGAGCCGAGATGCGCGGCAGCCGTTTCGGCGGTGCGGGCCAGGGCATGACGGGCACTTCAATCCCGTGATCAATGCGGAGTTTGTCCTGCAGCGGATATTCGTAGAACGGCGGCCCCGGCCAGCCATCCTTCGGTGCGTCCGGGATGGGAACCGCCGCCAACGAGCCGATGAATTCCTCCGGACACGGTTCGGGAATCTGCAACGCGGCGCAAAGGACTTTTCTCCCGGCCAATGCCAGATTGCGATTGCGCGCCATGATTGCCGGCCAACCGCCCGGCAACAGCGAGCCCACAAACCGCAGCGCTTCCGGAACGCCCAAATAGGCCGAGGGATCCCATGTTCCAATCCAGCCAAACTCGATTAGGAACCGGGAGCGATCCGTCCGCCGTGAATTCGCCCCATGGCTGATGGTCAGCGGTCGGATGGATTCCTGCCGATCCCGGCGGACATGCAGGAAGGCGGCTCCCTTCGGCGCGCAAAGCCACTTATGACAATTGCCCGTGTAATAAGCCGCGCCCAACTCCCTCAAATTCAGCGGCACCATCCCCGCCGTGTGCGCTCCATCGACGAGCAGATCGACGCCGCGCGCCGCCAACTCGGCGGCCAACCGTGCGATGGGCAGCACCATCCCGGTCTGGCTCGTCACGTGGTCGATCAACGCCAACCGCGTCTGTGGCGTGACGCTCGCGACGACAGCCGCAACGACCTGGTCCGCGCTCTGCAACGGGAAGGGAATTTCCGCGACCACCACGCGCGCTCCCGAACGAGTTGCCGCGTAATCCAAAGCGTTACGGCAGGCGTTGTATTCTTGGTCCGTCACCAGCAATTCGTCACCTGGTTGGAAGGTCAGCGAGCGCAACACGGTGTTCACGCCGGCGGTTGCGCTCGGCACAAACACCAGATCCTGCGGATCGGCGCCCACGAATTGTGCGAGTGAACCGCGGGCGGCATCCAATATTCTTCCAGCTCGCGCACCAGGAATTGCAACGGTTGACGCTCCAGGCGTTCGCGTATCCGGGTCTGGAACTCCAGCACGGGTCGCGGGCAACTGCCAAAGGAGCCATGGTTCAGGAACGTTACCTGAGGATCCAGCAACCAATGTTGGGGGTCGCAGGCCGGCCGGCTCAGGAGTGTTTTTTCGGATGACATGAAATAATGGGATTTAATCTTCCCGACGGCCGAATTTAAACGGTGGATGCCGTCCTGGCAATCATACAGCGTGTCCGCCAGAATTGTTAAACCACCTCGCGATAGCAGAACGTCATGAACAATCCCAACCCGATGACCAAGCCCGGCCAAAGCCAGCGGGCGGCCTGCCGCGGAAACAGCCCGCGCAAACCCAACCACCGCACCGTGCCCGCGATCAGCCCGAAAGCTCCGAACACCGCATGCTGCACATTGATCAAGTTAGCCAGCGCGTCATCGGTTATCAGTGTCGAATGCGCGTGCCCCAGCAACGACAGACTCCCCAGCACCATGATGATTGGCAATGCATACCCCAGGGGACGTTCCGGTCCGGCGCGCCTGCGATCCCGCCAACCCAGCCATGCCAGCAACAAGATCATTCCGCCCCCCAACTGATGTTCGAGCAACTGGGGATCGCTGAGCGCGTGTCCAATACTGATGCGCCGCAACCACCACACCTCGGGATCGCTCGCCACCACCACGAAAGCCGCGAATGGAACCAACAGAAACGGCCAACTTCTTCCGCCCCATTCCGCCGCTCGCCCACTTCCTGCCTGTGCCAGCCAACAAAGGCCCAGCAGGCAAACCATCACTCCCGACCAATGGTGGGTGAACTCGGAATAATGCAAATCATCCACGGTGCGCGGCGCCGCACCATAGAACGTCGCCGGGTTGACCATCCTCACCGCCGGAAGGCGCGGTTCCAAAAAGGCGTCCGTCTGCCTTTCGGTCAGGCGCAACGATCCGTTTTGCCCGGGTGGCGAAACGGACGCGAGAATTCCCGCCACCGTAATGACCAGCAGCCCGGCGGTCACCTCGAGTTCCAACATGCGACCAAACCGCCGCAGGACCAGTTTCACGGCGTCCGCATTGGAACGGTCCATGGCCAGCAACCTGGGGCGGATGATCCGGTAATTGACCAGGCCGGCGAAGAGCGCCAGCGTCAACAGCGCCAGCTTGACCAGCAGCGTGAGGCCGTAAGCGGAAGTAAACAGGGCTCCAACACCTCCCAAATAACGCCAGGCGGCAAGCACGCCGGACAGCACCAACAGCGAGACAACAATCAAAGCAACCGGCGAGAACCGGCGGACAATTTCCGCCACCAACGCAACCCCGGTGCCGCTGCTTGCGCGTTGAATTGTTCCGCGGGCGAGCAGCAATTGAATGAGCACACCCATCCAGATCGCCGCGCCGCTGATGTGCGCCACCTGCACCGCAATCGCTGCGTACCGCCCGACGGGCTGTGCTGCCGCGTGGCTGACCAGACTGGTCAAAACAATCGCTGAACAGCCCAGGAGACCCGTCACCGACCACTTATGCCGCCCGGGAACCAGTGTCGCCGCCGCCATTAACAGCAACGCTCCCGCACGCGCCAGGGAAAGGCGGCCCACGGTTGCCCGGGTCGCGAACCGTACAATTTCAGCAATGTCCACGCCGCTGAACACGGTTTTCCCACGCAATTCGGCGACTTGCACGAAAAGGTCGAGCAACGTGGCCGCAGCCGCCAGTAACGCGCCGCAAACCACCCAGCGGGCAGCGCCCTTGCCCAGCGCCCGTCCGAATTCGTCCTGCTCCGATTCGATGCCCCACGCCCGTTCCGCAGGCCGAAGCAACCCCAGTATCAGGAGAGGACCGCCAACCGCGGTAATCAGTCCCGCCAGGGCGAGCGCGTGCAGAAGGGAATGTTCCATGAGGTTCCGGAGCGCTCAGCGAAGGCGCTCCGCTCAAGGAGATCCGACCACGCGGAAGCTGAACCGCCCGGTGGCGCTGTGTCCATCCCGGGAGAGCACCCGCCACTCCACCAGGTAATCGCCCGCCGGCATGGGAGCGACTTGCACCCGCAGATGAGTGTGGTCCTGCGGATCGACCGTGGGGGCACCGAGCGCCAAATTGAACTGTTCGCCGGGGTTCAGGTTCAACTCCTCTGTCGGGATAACGGCCACCGAGTTGAATCCATCCTCAAGCAGTTCGTTGAACCAAAGATCGATCTGTGCCGGCGCCCGGACGGTGGAACCCGGCGCGGGTTGGGCGCGCACCAGACTGGCGTGGGCTCGCGCCTCGTGTGGCAGACCAACGGCCAGGATTAAAAAGAGAATGACGGGCCAGGCCTGCTTTCGGCCGCCAGATTGAATTACTGTTCGCATGAACAACCTCCTTCCCAAATCTTACTTCAGAAAAGAGGCCCGGCAACCCGCCGCGTCAAATTACGGGGAATACCGGGGGAAAAATGGGTTCCCTCACGGATGGGCTCTGTACCTCCGTGCTCATCCGGGCCTGGGGAACGCGTCGGAACCGGTCAGGGGCGCGCTTTCAAAAGGTCGCGGATTTCCGTGAGCAGCTTCTCTTCCTTGGTCGGTCCCGGCGGGGCGGGAGCGGGTCGCTTGGTAAGAACGTTCATCCCTTTCACCACCAGAAAAATACAGAAAGCGATGATGACAAAGTGCAAGGCCACGCTCAAGAACTGGCCGTAGGCAATAACGGGACCATGCTTTTTCGCTTCGGCCAGCAAGGTGTCGCTTGCGGTCTTGCTGTTCAAGCGGAGGAACAAATTGCTGAAATCCTCGCCACCCATCACCAGGCCGATCGGCGGCATGATGATGTCCTCCACCAGCGAGGATACAATTTTTCCGAAAGCCGCGCCGATGATCACGCCGACCGCCAGGTCCACGACATTGCCGCGCATCGCGAATTCTTTGAACTCTTTAACCATTGACATGATTTTGCCCTTTCTGACTGATTGTTGGGGTTTGCTCGCCGCCCGGTTCTTAAACTTTCTTTACAAAAATTCCGCCGCGCAAAACTGCGCGGCGGATAAAACCGCGGCCATGATGATTCCGTGACCGTGTGGACTCCGATATTATTTCCCGAGCAGGTTGCCGATTGCCTTCGTTCCCTCGGAGGTCGCGTGGTCAGCCATGTACTTCTGGACCTGCGCCTTCAAGTCATTCACCATTGTCTGTTGTTCGGGCGTCAGTTTCATGCTCGACAGCTTCTTGAGCGTGTCCACCGCACCCTGGTAATTGCTTTGCGAAACCAAGGTCTTGGTCTGGTCAATCAGTCCCTGCGCCTGAGCCTCAGGTTTCGCCGTCGTATCCACCATCTTGGCCGCGGTATCCACCGCCATCCGGGCTCCGACGTTGGTGGTCTTGGCCACGGCATCAGCCGCCTGCTGCAGGACCGGCTTGGCGGCCTCGGCGGCTTTATCGGCAGACTTCGCGACCGCAGCGTTCTCTTCCTTGATGGTTTTGTCCACTTCGCTGGCGGAAGGTGCGGGCTCGGATTTGCTGCAGCCGCCGGTCAATGCCAGCAGGCCGCCCAAGGTGAGACCCAACACAGTGTATTTCAATTTCATATATCGTTGTTAAGTAAAAACGGCTGGCACGATTTTAAACCGGCCAGCCTGTTTGCGTGATTGCTGGGTGAGTGTATTACGCCCAGGAATCGTTGACCAGCAATTAAAACTTATGGCGTGCGTGCCCGGTGGAAACATCCTCCACCACCGGGGTGAAGCCACCGGTCATCAATCGTTGCGCAGTGCTGATCAGGTAATCCCACTGCAGGGCCGGGCCGGGATCCACCTTGCTCGTCTGGATATGGTAGTGGCCCATGACTCCGTGGTAATTCTCCAGTTCGTCGTCGGCCAGCTTGCGCGGAATCAGCTTGCCCGCGGCGTCCTTGGGATAATCGCAGGTTATTTTAGGAAAGACCTTGCAAAGGGTTGCGGTCAAGTGCGCCAGTGCTGCGTACTGCTCCGGCGTGTAATCATATTGCACCAAGGTGCGGCCTTGAATCTCCCCCTTGATTGATTCGGGCCGCGCCGGATGGCCCACAAATCCCGGGGTGCGGATGCCGCCATTTCCAAACCGCTCAGGAATGGTGATGGTGGTCTGGCCGTTCGTTTCATGCCGGTACCAGTCCGCCAGCGGGCTCGTCTCATCGGAGCTGTACGAACCCATGTTGGCGATCTCGATGCCCACCGAACGGGTGTTGGAAGTGGTGGCGTGCCAGGCCCGCTCCTTGAGGTCGAGTGTCTGATAAATCGTGCCATCCAGATCGAGCATGAAATGCACGCTCAAATCCCGGTGATCCTGCAGAATATTGAAGCATTGCCGGCTGGTCCCGCAGACATCAAAATGGAGGACAAACTGGTCCACCACACTTTGCAGCAGCGGCAGATCCCAACCACCGCCACGGACTTTCTCGATTTGCTCCGGTGTCAGCGACCCCTTCCGAATGCTGTAACGGTTGGGATTTTTGAGTTCCTTAACCTTCTCGTGCGAGTCTTCCCAGCCCGATTCCTCGAACGGACTGAACCGCCGTTCCACGCGGTAGGCATCGTAACCGCCCGGATCCATCCAAAGGAGGACCCTCGTTCCGGTGTGAATCATTTGACCGGCCACCACGATCTCATCCCCTGCTCTGGGAGCAAAAGCGCCGGGCCGGGGTGCGGTATGGCATCCGCTTTCCAGGATTAGGACGGAAAGCAAACCGACCATCGAAAAGTTACGAAGTAGCGGACCAAATGGGTTGACTGAGTATTTCTGAGCAATCATCGCCCATTTATTCCCAGCCTTGACCATTTGGTCAAGTCCAACCCACCATCAATCTGGCCGCGACCCGCTATTTCTCAACTTCCGCTCCTGCCGCCGTCCTTCCGTGACGGACGGGAGAGGCCGGAGTTGATCTTCAAGGCCGCGCTAAACTCGGCAAACCA
>JAQGOT010000354.1 GCA_028293465.1 Pedosphaera sp.
CGCGGGCATTGCCACGCAGGTGATGGTGGAAAAAAAGGTCAAGAAAGAGGAGCGCTTGAGCCGTCGTGATTTGGGCCGGGACAAATTCATCGAGCGCGTCTGGGAATGGAAAGAAAAGCATGGCGGCATCATCATCGATCAGTTGAAGAGGATGGGTTGCTCATGCGATTGGTCCCGGGAACGGTTCACGATGGACCCGGAATATTCGCGCCGGGTTGCGGAAACCTTCGTCGATCTCTTCAACAAAGGGCTGATCTATAAGGGCAAGCGGATGGTGAATTGGTGCCCCGCTTCGCTGACCGCGTTGTCCGACGAGGAAGTGGAGATGAAAGAGCAGAACGGTCTGCTTTACTATTTCAAAGTCGAAATTGCGGAGCATCCCGGGACGCATCTGACCATCGCCACCACGCGGCCGGAAACCATCCCGGGCGATACCGCCGTGGCGGTCAACCCGAAAGACCCGCGCTATGCCAAATATATTGGCAAGCATGTCATTCGTCCCCTGCCCGCTGAAATGCCGCATGTGGACCGCTGGATACCCATCGTCGGGGATGAGGAAGTGGATTTCGCATTCGGCACGGGCGTTTTGAAGGTGACCCCGGCTCACGACAAGGTGGATTTCGCCATCGGCCAGCGGCACGAGCTGGCGGTGCTCGAAGTCATCAACGCGGACGGCAGCATGGCCGCAACCGCCGGCAAGGATCTCGCCGGGTTGGACCGGTTTGAGGCGCGCAAGGTGGCCGTGGAAAAACTCAAGGAAGTCGGCGCTTACGACCGGGACGAGCCTTACAAGAATAACATCGGTTACAGCGAGCGGGCGGGTGTGCCCATCGAGCCACGGCTTTCCGAACAATGGTTCTTGAAATATCCCAGCCAGAAGCAGGCGCTGGATGTGGTGTTGAAAGGCGAACTTAGATTTTTCCCCGAGCGCTGGGCCAAGGTTTACGATCATTGGATGGTCAACATCCAGGACTGGTGCATCAGCCGGCAACTCTGGTGGGGACATCAGATTCCGGTGTGGTATCGCGGCACCGAGGTGAAGTGCCAAGTGGAATCGCCCGGATCGGATTGGACGCAAGATCCCGACGTGCTCGACACCTGGTTCTCATCGTGGCTTTGGCCATTCGCCACGATGGACGAGGCCACGCGAGCGAAGTTTTACCCGACGACCGTGCTGGTGACGGCGCCCGAGATTCTCTTTTTCTGGGTCGCGCGGATGATCATGGCCGGGTTCGAGTACACCGGCAAGCAACCGTTCCACGATGTTTACCTCACGGGCATCGTGCGCGACAAACAAGGGCGAAAAATGTCCAAGACCCTGGGCAATTCCCCCGACCCGCTGGATTTGATTGCCGAGTTTGGGGCGGATGCGTTGCGGTTCGGGGTGATGCGCTCGGCCCCGCTTGGGCAGGATGTGCTCTTCGACAATCAGCAAGTCGTGCTGGGTCGCAATTTCTGCAACAAACTTTGGAATGCCTGCCGTTTTCGCCAGATGCAAGGGGGCGCGGTTCAAGGCGAGATTGATCCCAATCACCTGACAAATGATGACAAATGGATTTTGTTGAAGTTGAACGCAGCCATTCAGGAGCTGACCGAGTCGCTGGCAGATTATAAATTCAGCGAAGCCACACAAACGCTTTATCGCTTTTTTTGGAGTGAATATTGCGACTGGTACGTGGAAGCCAGCAAAGCCGTGTTCCAAGGGACGGACGAAGCGCGCAAGGCAAACACCTTGGCGGTGCTGGACTTTGTGCTCTCGCACACGCTCCGGTTATTTCATCCCTTCCTGCCATTCATCACCGAGGAACTCTGGCATGGCATGGGCTACCATGAAGAAATGCCTGAGGCCCAAGGCGGCCAAAGCATCATGTACGCGCCCTGGCCCAAGCCGTTCGAGCCGCAGTTCCGCGACTTTTACGGGCTCGATGACTGTTACCTGGAATTTGCCAACGCCAAATATGAACTGGTCACCCAAGGCCGGAATTTGCGGCGCGAAGGCAATCTGCCATCGAACCAGAAGGCCAGGTTCGTGTTCAAGCCGGCCAATGTGATCCTCCCCCATGATGTCGCGGTGCTGAAAATCCTGTTGAATGCGGAACCGCTGGAGATCGATCCCGGTTACGAGCCCAAGAAGGGCACCCCGACGGTGCATTCGGAGATGGGCGACCTGTTCCTGCCGTTGGAGGGAGTCATTGACGTGGCGGCGGAAACTGCCCGACAGCAGAAGGAATTGGAGAAGATTGACGCCGAGATCACCAAGGTGGAGCAGAAGTTGTCGAACCCCGCGTTCGCCCAAAAGGTCCCGCCGGAAGTGCTGCGCGAACACCAGAAACGGCTGGCCGACTGGCAGGCGAAGAAAGAACATGTGTTGTCCGCTCTAAGAGCATTGGCAGGTTGATCCGGCCGGCCGGGTCGAGAGGAAACTATGAAGAAACTTTTCTTGATGGAAGTTCTCTGCGTCAGTTTGGTTTTCAATGGCATGGCACAAACCGACATCATCCGTCAGGCGACGCAATTGGAGGACAAAGGCCTTTTCAACGGAGCCGCCGAGCTGCTCACCAAAGCGATTAACTCGCCGGCCGCATCTGCGACCGAGTTGAAGGAGTTGGAGTTTGAGCGGGACCGTCTGGAGCGCATCAAGCAGGATTATTCCCTGACGCGCGACCAGCTTTATCAGGAACTCAAGGGAGCCGTGAAGGACTTGACGGCGGCCGAATATGATAAATGGGTGCAGGCCGGCTGGTTCGACAGCCGGGAGATTGATGGGACGCTTTATTTCTTCGGTTCCGGGGTGAGCAATCTGTTCTTCCGCCATTCCGAGTTGAACCCCCGCCGCCTCAAGCCGCGCAAGAACGCGGAACGCGAGCGCCTGACGCTGCAAAACGTCGAAGCCATCAAGCAGGCCGCCAAGGCTGAACACGCTCCTTACGTGCTCCCCAAAAAGTTTCACGTCACGATGGGAGTCACCGCCAAGGCTGAGGCGGCGCCTGCCGGCGAAATCATCCGCGCCTGGGTGCCCATCCCGCGGCGTTACCCGTTCCAATCCGATTTTAAATTGATTTCCAGTTCCTGTCCGGTGGCGTCCATCGATGACGAGGAGAGTCCGGTCCGTTCGGTCTATTTCGAGCAGGTTGCCCGGAAAGGCAAACCCACCGAATTCAAGATTGATTACGAATTCACCATGCGCGGGGTGCACTTCGATTTGGCTGCGGACCAGGTCCGGCCTTACGAGCCAAATGATCCCGCCGTGAGGGATTACACCGGAGAGGGAGCGCACGTTGTTTTCACACCGGAGATCAAGGCGCTGTCGGCCAAAATCATCGGCCATGAAACCAACTCGTTGTCGAAGGCCAAAAAGATTTACGATTGGCTTTCCGACAACCTCCAATACAGCTACGCGCTGGAATACTCGACCATCCGAAACATCAGCGATTATTGCCGGTCCAAGGGCTACGGCGACTGCGGCCAGCAGGCGTTGTTGTTCATCACGCTTTGTCGGTACAATGGTGTCCCGGCCCGGTGGCAGTCAGGTTGGAACATGTTCCCGGGGGACACGACGAACCATGATTGGACGGAAATTTACCTGGCGCCCTACGGCTGGATGCCAGTGGACCCTTACATGGGGAATTATGCCATGCGCTATATCACCACGTTGACGCCGGAACAGAAACTGGAGATTCGGGACTTTTATTTTGGCGGTCTCGACCAATATCGGATGGCGGCCAACAGCGACCACAGCCATGCCTTGAATCCGCCGAAGCAATCCATGCGCTCCGATGATGTTGATTTTCAGCGCGGCGAGTTGGAACACTCGGGCAAGAATATTTATTTTGATCAATCCTCCCACCACTTCGAACGGCAGGAACTGACTTTCCCGCAATAACGACCGCTATGACACTCTCCGAACAGAAAAAAGCCCTTGCCTGCGCCGTCCAAGCCGCGCGCGCGGCCGGCAAGTTGATGCGTCAGAATTTGTTTGCCGTCAAAAAGATTAATGTCAGCTCCGCGCATGACATCAAGCTGGAACTGGATGTGCGCTGCCAGAAGCTGATCGAGACGGTTTTATACCGCAAATTTCCCCGCGTGGCGCTGCTAGGCGAGGAGGGGGTTGCCGGTGATCCTAACTCCGCTGAACGCTGGGTGGTGGACCCGATCGATGGGACGGTCAATTTCACTTACGGCATTCCGCACGCGTGCGTGTCCATCGCGCTGCAAGTTCAGAATCCTGGAAACCCTCGGCAGAAAACAAGCGCCCTGGATTACGAGACCGTGGTAGGAGTGGTCTATGATCCCTTTTGCGATGAACTTTGGACGGCGATCCGTGGCCAACCGGCGCGTCTGAACGGGAAGATCATCAGGGTTAGCGAGAGGAAAACGTTGGGTGAGGCCATCGTTTCGATTGGGTTCGCAAAATCCCCAGCCAACCTGAAGCGCACCCTCCCCTACTTCAACAAGCTGGTCGGGCGCGTGCGCAAAGTTCGCATGATGGGCGCGGCGGCATTGGCGCTGACCTACGTGGCCAGCGGGCGCTTCGATGCCTACATCGAGCGTGGTATCCGGCTCTGGGATATTGCGGCGGGTGGGTTGATTGTGGAATCAGCCGGCGGCGAATTTTGGCGGGAACCGGTTGCGGGCGAAGATGCCTACCGTTTGCTGGCCAGCAATGGTCGGTTGCGGAAGAAGCTTCAGTCCCTTGGCTAGCAACCCTCGGCCAGCAGGTCGAGTCGCTTCCGAAGCTGAAACAACGCCTTGGCGCGGTGACTGAGCAAATTTTTCGTGGCTTCCCCCAATTCCGCGAAACTCTGGTCATACCCGGTCGGAATGAACAGCGGATCATAGCCGAACCCTCCGTTCCCGCTGGGCGCAAAAGCAATTCGGCCCTCACAAGTTCCATCAAATAATTCGGTTTGCAGTTCGCAACCCTCCGCTGCACAGACGGCCGAGGCGTTCTCGGCGGTCGAGCTCAGAACTGGAGTTAGCGCGATGACACAGCGAAAACGGGCCGTGCGCTTCTCCAGCGGGATCTCCTTAAGGAGCCGAAGCAGCTTGGCATTATTTTGAGCGTCCGGGGCATTACCGCTCTGCTGGCCCTCCAGCGCGGCGAACCGGGCCGAAAGAACTCCGGGAGCTCCATGAAGGGCGTCCACTTCCAATCCAGAATCGTCGGCAAGGACGAAAGCGTGATTCCCGGTGTCCAAGGCGGAGATCGAAACCTCCGCACTGGCGATCCACCGGGCCAACTCGACGGCTTTCTTCGTGGCATTGCCGGCGAAAGTTGGAGCGTCCTCCTCCACGGCGGGTGCGGCAGGAAAATCCTTCAACGTCAAATAATGAAACCGGTCGGAAAGAATGGCGCGGATTTCCCCAACCTTGTGGGCGTTGCGTGTCGCGATCAGGAGCGTCGTCGTCATGGGATAAAAATCCCATAATCAGGGTCGGGAGACGATAAAAGATTTCACCGGGAGAAACCAGGTTACAAGCACCCTGCTCCCGATGAAATCGTGCGGACCGCCATCCGCCGGCCACACGGCACGCCGACAGGATTGCAGCCCGTACCTTCCAGGGCCCAAGCCTTGGAAATTCAGGGGTTGGGCAAACGGCCCACCCGATAAAATTTAAGCCCGTTGACTTGAAAGGAATCTGTGACATGCACGCTATTGCTGGTGGCGGTATTGGTCTTGAGGGACGACCAACTGATCAGGTTCGTTGAGTTTTCCACCACGTAGCGCAAACCGGCGTCGGCGGTATGATCGAAGGTGAATTGGCCGTTGTTAACGCTCGCCAGGAAGTTGGTGATGGGCTTGGCGTTGACCACCGTGATGCTGACAGGTGCGGATGTGGCGGACACGCCTCCGGCAGTGGCCTTGGCCGTGATGGAGTAAGCGCCCGCCGCCAAGCCATTGGCGGTGAAATTGAAGGGTGACGCAGTGATTGAGCCCAACGGACTGCCGTTGCCGAAGAATTGCACGTTGGTCACCGAACCACCGGTCGAGGTGGCGGTGGCGGAAAGCTTCACATTCGCCGGAGCGGCGAAGACCGACCCCGCCCCGGGGCCGGCGAGACTGACCGACGGCGGAGCGGAAACCACGGTCACCAGGCCGGTCATGCCAAAGCCAGCATGAGGAATGCAATGATAAGCAAAGACGCCGCTGCCGCTGAAGGTATGCGAGCACCCAACAGGAATCGTTCCCGAACCGCAGAACATATCCGGAGCGGTGTTCCCAGTGATGGTATGGCTTCCAGCGCCGCTCACATTGTTGTTGGTCCAGACGACCGTGTCACCCGCGTTGATCGTGATGCTGGACGGACTAAAGGCCAGGCCAAAAGTGCCACCATAAGACACGACGAAAGTGGTGGCGGACGCAATTTGGAGAGCGAAGGCGCCCGAGACTAAAACCAGCGCAAACAGCTTTTTTACAAGGGATGAAGGAGCTTTCATTTATTTGGTTCAAACGGTTCAAACGGTCATTTCTTCCTGCATAAAACCACACCTCGCCGATGTTGAGGCTGGCCAATCAGGTTCAGGCTCTGCAAGTCACAGAGTCATACGGGTAGGACACTGGAGCTGACTTTTTGTTCCCGAGCGTTCCAATATTTTGATGGAACTTTCAGTGGAACGTGTAAGTCAGCGTCGCGAACAGAGCGTGAGCAGTGTAGTTGTTGATCGTCCCGCTGGTCGGTTCGTCATAATAAAAGTAATTGTATTGCAACCTGGTGATCAGGTTTTTTCCGATGCGCCGCGTCAGACCCGCCTGGATCCCGTGCGGTTGATAGCGGATGCCCACCGGCAAGCCTCCCGCGGTGGCAGAGCCGAAATTCCCTTGGGAAAAATCGGCGTACGAAAAGGAGTACGCGAGGAAGAGATCGCTGACCTGGCTCAACACGTAAGTGCCGCTGACCAAGGCGCTGTAAACATCACCCCGGTAAGGAACAATGGCGGTACTGCCGTTATTGGCGGTGATGGTGGTCGAGTCTTGATAGGAAAAGGTCGTGGCGAGATAAAGCCGTTGATATGGAGTGATGGTCGTGTTGAGGCTGTAGATATGGGAATCGTACTTCCCGGCCAGAATCTGACCGCCGGGTGAAATGTCACCGCCGACGGGCTCGGTGTCCGTGCGGTAATCAGTGGAAAGGAGTTTGTAGGAGAGAGTCGTTTTCAGCCAGCGCAACGGCCGCAAGACAATCTTGGTCTCGACTTCATCGCTGGCGAGGTCACGGCCCAGGATAAAGGCCGAATAACCGCTCCCGGGGATGCCGATGGGCGCTTCATCCAGGGTATGATGGTAGTTGCTTGAATCATCAGAACGGCGGTAATGCGCGCTGAGCGACACCCATTGCCATGGGGAGGTGCTGAAACCAGCGCGCAAATCGTATAACTGGCTGCTGAAATCGGTTTTGCGCAGGAATTCCTCGAAGCTGCCGATTTCCTCCTCGAACTGACCGATGCTCTCCTGCCGGAGACGCACTTCCGCGAACAGCGTCGTAAATGGAATTCTGGTGTAACGCAGCGCCGCGCTTTCCTCCACCGACGCCTTGTCCAAGTCCGAAAGCAAGGACACCACGATCGGGGAGAACGGTGGTCCGGGGGAGATCTCGTCGAGATCAACGTTGCCAAAGCCCCGCTGGCGGGTCCACTCGCTGAGCACGCCGCCGGAAAGATTCAGCCCTTCCCAAGGACCCAACAGAGCGTTCAAGTTGAGCACGTGAGATTCCCGGCTGAGCGTGATCTGCTGTGAATGTGCGTGGTATTCCGAAAGCGGGAACGGCCCGGAGATGTTCAGGGTGTCCACGTTGAACGTGGTGTCGGCGCTGAGTTTGCTGTAGAGATAGCCACCGGAGGTGAACAGCCAGTCGGAGAACTGCTTCTCCAACCGGAAGGTATTCGCACCTTGAAAGTGTTTATAGTTCTCATTCGCGCTGTCCGCCATGGTTGAACCGATGGCGGGAAGGAAGAAGCTGTTGGTACGGCTCGTATTCAGATTATAATACTCGCCGCGGAAACTGTCTTCGATTCGCACCCCCGCGATGGCATGTTCCAAGTCGAACTTGATGATGTGCGCGTGTTCGTTGATCTGTTGACTGGCCGGGGCTATCTTGCGATCAATGCCGTTCTGGACCACGTCACCCCATTGCAGGGTCGATTCTTCCCCGTTTCGATACTGGTATTCGTAACCCAACACCATGCGCGGCCAATCCGGCAGCGTGAGGCCAAAATCAATCCATGCCCGACCGGTATCGACATGCAGATCGCGGCCGAGACGGGAGGCGGGAGGAGCGAAGGCAGGATAATACCCGCCCGTGTCGCTGTAATATTTCCGATATTGCTCCCAACCGGTATGAACAAAGCCCACCTCATTCTTTTCGAGCGCCAACTGAAGCCGGTAATCATCGAGGAGGAAGTGACCCGCGGCGTGGAGATGGGAGTCGGAACTGAGTTGCTCGTCCGAATCAAAGCGTTCCAAACCGCCATTCCACCCTTCCCTTTGCCAATAATGCTCCCGGAATTTCTGTTCGTTGCCGCTAACCGTGGTCCAACGCAGGGTTGGCGAGACGGAAAAGGCCAGCGCGGAGACCGGTGCGGCGGTTTCCCAAGCGAGGCCTTGATCAATCCAAGTGCGCAACAAGGAGATTTGCTCCTGGGTAAGCGGCTTACCTTTGTCGGGCGGCGGCATCTCCATATCCGGGACGAGGCGGGCCACGTAGAGGATGAGCGGACTCTTGGCGCTGTTGTCGGGGAGGATGTCCACGCCGTTTTCGCCCCCCTTCAGCGCGGCCTCCCGGCTATCGAGACGGAACCTGCTCTTGGGCTTCTCCGGACCGTGGCAACGGAGGCACGAGTTCTCGAGAATCGGTTTGATGTCACGAGTGAAATCGATTTTGACCTGCGCTGCCGGCGGGAGTTTGGAGGAATCAACCTCGGCGGCGAATAACGACACGCTCAAGCAACCGGGAAGCAGTCCCAGCCAGAACGTCCATTGCAGCCGGTTGGGGATAAGTCGGCTCATGACGCGCGGGTTTTGTCGGCAGGGTTCAGGCGCAGGGATTCCATCGGTGTTAGTAGAGCATGCGCGGATGGACGTTGGACCCGTGGATAGCAGTGTGGCAACCGGCCGACCAACAGGTGCCGTAACGAACCAGGTCGGTATGATCGATCTTGCCGATATAGAGGTGGCCGATGCCACCAGCACCTGGTCCCTGGATCTGGGCATGGCATTTGAGGCAGAGATTGGAATCCCGTTGGACGAGCATCTTGGCGTTGATCGAACCATGCGGGTCATGGCAGACGGTGCAACCTTCGCGCATGGCCTCATGTTCGAAAATAAAGCGACGGGTCTGATTCCGATGACAAGCCGCGCAGTTCTGGTTCAAGCGGGACATGGCCAGACCGCCGGCGGGCTTCATGATATCCATCCCGTGGGGATCGTGACATTGCACACAGTTCATCTTCCCTTCCAGGACCGGATGATGCTGGGGCAAATGGAACGCGGCCTGTATTTCGAGATGACAGGAAAAACAGGCTTCCGGGTCGTGGCCTGGGTTCACGATAAACCGGCCTCGCCCACCGCCGACGGCGACGTGTTTGCTGGCGGGCCCGTGGCATGATTCACAGCCCTGCTGGCCGGCCATTTGAGAATGATCCAACCGCAACCGGGCGTGCGGGCTGGCTGGGAAGACCCGACTGATGTTGGTATGACAATCGTAACAAACCCGATCGCCAACGAACGTAGCGCCTTCGATTTGTGGCGGCGCCATGATTGTGCGCGTGCCGGTGGAGCAGGAACTGACCAATCCCGAAATCCCACCCGCAACCGCCAAAAGGGCCAAACCGACCCACCAACGACGTTTATTCACAAATGGCCTCCGGGTCGGAACCGGATCGAAAAATATGGCATTCGCAGTCTAAGAGTCACCAGCCCCGGTGGTTGTTCCCGCAGAACCGATTAAAAAGCTTAGATGATGGAAATGGGCCTGGTTCGGGAGCTGCACGAGCAGGGTGCGCTCTTAGCCCCTTCCAAAAGCGAATCGGCAAGAGTTAAATTTTGTAGGAACAAAAAGCGATTTCATGTTTCCTATCAGCGAAATTCAAACCACTCAGCCATTTGACCCACGCGAGCGCTTCTGACATCCTGACTATGATGAAATCCATGAATTTATTCCTGGCCGCGTCGGTCTGCTTGACGTGCCTTTTGGGGGTCAATTTGCCGGTTTCGGCGAACGTGATCAATTTGAACCCCGCGGCGGACACGGCGCTGTTCCAGGGAAACCCGGACAACAATCTCGGTGGACACACGAATTTTGCGGCGGGCACGATGGCGAATGGTTCAGTCAGCCGTGCGTTGCTCAGTTTTGCTCCCGGCGGAGCCATCCCAGCCGATGCCGTCATCAATTCAGTAACGCTCAGCCTGAGAATCACCGCCTCCGGGGGGCAGAGCGCGATGTTTGAATTGCATTCCGCGCTCACGGGCTGGGGCGAAGGCAACAAAACCGGCCAGAACGGCGCGCCCGCGACCGCCGGTGAGGCCACCTGGAAAGCTAATTTCGCATCGACCTCGCTTTGGGGGACGCCGGGTGGATTGGCGGGAACGGACTTTGCGCCTGACAGCAGTGCATCGGCCTTGGCCGGGGCAAGCACGCTGGTGTTTAACTCAACGCCCGGAATGGTGGCAGATGTGCGGAGCTGGCTCAACAATCCGTCCGGCGATTTTGGTTGGTTTCTGATGTGCCAGTCCGAATCGACCCTGAACACCGCGCGGCGGTTTGCCTCGGACGAGGATGCTCTTGGTCGGGGTCCGGTGCTTACGATTGACTACACGCCGGTGCCGGAACCGTCCACGCTGAGTATTTTCGGGTTGGCAGCGGTGGGCGCGTTTTGGAGCCAACGCCGTCGGAGGGCTTGAATTCCGACCGGGCGGGCGTAACTTGCCGTTAAACCGGGTTACGAACCAGTCGATGGAAGCACTCAGGATTTGCAGGCAAGAGCGCCTGCAACACAACAACGCCGGGGATCATAGTCCTTGCGGCTGATTTTTCGGACGCCCTCGAGCCCTAACTCTGCCATTGCCCTGCTTCGCCGGTTTCTCCAATATTTCGCGCTTATGGCAATTGGCCGCAGACAATATCCTTTCGATTTGATTGAGCCCAAATGGCAAACCATTTGGGACCAACAGCAGACTTTTCGCGCCTGGAACCCGGGTGAGACGATTCCTGCGGAACACCCTTTCGCAAAGCGTCACCAGACCCTGCCGCCGAAGTATTACATCCTGGACATGTTCCCCTACCCTTCGGGCGCGGGCTTGCATGTGGGCCATCCGGAAGGTTACACGGCCACCGATATCCTTGCCCGCTATCGTCGGGCAACCGGTTACAACGTCTTGCACCCGATGGGCTGGGACGCCTTCGGTTTGCCGGCGGAACAATACGCGGTGAAGACCGGGCAGCATCCGCGGCAAACGACGGAAGAGAACATC
>JAQGOT010000372.1 GCA_028293465.1 Pedosphaera sp.
CGTTCGTGCTGGAGGAGATCATCGGCGATCTGAACAGTCGGTTGCTGGGCAGCGTGCTGCTGGCCTCGGTCATCGGCGCGTTCGTGGTGCACGGTTTGATTGGCCGGCAGCCCGCGTTTGTGCTGACCGGCGTCGAATCGCCCAATTCGCTGGTTTACGTTTTGACGCCCGTGGTGGCGGCGGTATCCGCGTTGGTGGGGGTCGTGTTTCAAAAATCGACACTGGCGTTGCGCGCCCGGCGACAGCATTTCAAGCATGTGCCTGGCTGGGTCCGGCCGTCGCTGGGCGGCGTGGTGACGTGGGCGCTGGGGGCATCGCTGTTCGTGGCCACGGGGCATCTGGGGGTTTTCGGTCTGGGATATGACGACCTTTCGGCCGGGTTGAACCATGAGCTGACCTGGAAGATTGCCGGGTGGCTGCTGGCGGCAAAGCTTGTGGCAACGGTGGCGTGCTACGGGTTGGGCGGGTGCGGCGGCGTTTTTTCGCCAACGCTTTTTCTGGGCGGCATGTGCGGGATCTGCCTCGCCGGGTTGGCGGCACAGGTGATGCCGTTGAGCGGGCCGGATCAGCTTGCCTTGACCGTGGTGGGGATGAGCGCGTGTTTGGGGGCGGTGGTGCGCGCCCCGGTGACCGGCATTCTGATTGTGTTTGAAATGACCCACGAGTTCTCCCTGGTGCCGGCGCTGATGATCGGGGCGCTGATCAGCGAGGCGATCAGCCGGCGGATGAGCCACCACAGCTTTTACGACTCGCTCATCCGCCAAGACGGGCACCAGATCGAACACGTCAAGCCACCGCGCGACATGCAGGTCTGGCAACAGTTGCCGGTTTCGGCCATCGCCAATTTCAAGCCCGTCGTGATCACCGATTTGAAACCTGATGGACTGCGGCAGCTCTTGGCAGCCCATCCTTATCAGCGATTCCCGGTGGTGCAGGACGGCACGCTCGCGGGCATGCTGACGCGCAAGGAGGCCGAAAGTGCCCTGGCGGAGCGGCGCGCGCCGAAGCTGGATCCCGCCGTAACGTGCGTGTCCAGCGACACGGTTGGTGAGTTGCAAACGCGGTTGATCGAATCGACCGCGTTGGTGGTTGTTTTGCTCGATGAACCGGGCGGGAAGGTGCTGGGGTTGATCACGCTGCATGATGTGCTGCGCGCGGAGGTTTCCCTGGCCAAGGAGAGCGAATAGGGCGCGGGGCGCTGCCTGGTGAAAACGATGGTGGGACGCGGATTCGCCCCCTGTGCGGTCAGACGCACGTAGGCAGGCAGGGCGGCGGATGATACAAGAGGCAGCATTCAACGCGACCCCAGCCCCGGAGTGAATTCCGAGGCGCGGGCGCATACCAAGGGCTGAAGAGGGGGCGGCAGTTAAAAGTTGTGTCGGCGGCTTTTTGCGGTAAACTCGGTGAATCACAGGAGTTTGCCCGTAATCCGGCGCTTGCTCGCCAGGCTGCTGAGGTTTCGGCGTCGTGAGGTTTGATAATCAGAAAGGAAACGTGAAACGGTTCAAGATTTACGCAACGGTTTTGGCAGTCCTCGCGCTCATCGCAGCAGTCTCGTTACCCTGGAAGCCCGCCAAAGATCTTCCGCCGCCGGTGCCCCCTGCCCCCACTTTGGCGCAAATAACCACACCCAAACCAAGTCCGGTCCACGGGATGGCGGCCACTGCGCCACAGACCCAACCGGTGGCGATGAACGACGCCAAGATTGTCGCGCCGCAATTTTTCCCCGTGCTCCGGGAATTCTCGGATTGGGCGGAACACCTTTCCAGCAGCAATACGCTCAACGTTGCCGCAGGGGAGGCGCTGGCGCACAAGCGGCGGACGATCATGCTTCATTTGATCAAGACGGACCCGGAGAAGGCGTTTGAATGGACCGCGCCCGCGCGTTGGCGCAGCGAGTTGCCGGCTTCAGTGACGCAGTATTTTGAAAAGCGGATTGATGCGCGCGGCGCGCTGAACGTCGCCGTAGCCACCGATTTTGAGCAAGGGACCAGCAAGGTGCTGCGCGATGTAAAGATTGGCAACACGCAGTATGTGGCATCGGTCTATGGCCGGCGTTTGGATGAGGTGACGCAGAGTTCGATCCCGATTCACGGCATCGCCCTGGACGGGAACCTGGCGGTGCATCCCGATCCGGTGCGCGCGTTGGAGCCGGAGGAAGTGGCAGCGGCGGAAAAAGCGGGGGTTCTGGTGCGGGAACAGATTTGTGGTGTTTCCGGGAGGCCATCCGACTATCGGAAGCAGGAGATTTCGGCGGACATCGGCGGGGAGATTGTTCACTTCTGCGGGGTGGACCATTTGCGGTTGGTCAACGCGCAATTGACGGCAGCGGAAGGTGGCACGGGCATCGCGCCGGGCGGCAACACCGGGGCAGGAGTTGTAGGTTGGACGCAGGGAGCGAAGACGGTGCTGTACATGCGCGTGAACTTCCCCGACGATCTCACCGAACCAATCACTGAGGCGAGCGCTTATGCGACGATGAACAGCGTCAACTCGTTCTACGTGGAAGGTTCCTATAACACGACCTCGCTGACACCGACCGTGACGCCGCTGCTGACATTGCCCCAGACAAAATCGTGGTATGCCACCGCCGGGGCGGGGAGTTTGCTGACCGATACGCGCGCGGTTTGCAAGGCGGCGGGGTACGATACGTCTAATTACGATTGGGACATCGTCACGTTCACATCGGTGCCCGGTTATGATTTCGGTGGCCTCGCGTATGTGCGCGGCAAAGGGGTGTGGTTGCAAAGCCCCGGCGTGGGCGTGACCAGCCACGAACTCGGTCACAACTACGGTCTGTGGCACGCGAATTACTGGGATACTTCCACCACCAACGGCAACAGCATCATCGGCCCCGGCGAGCACGTCGAATACGGCAACGTCTACGACACAATGGGGCGGGCTTCGGCGGGAAACAACCAGTTCAACGCGATGCACAAGAACCGGCTGGACTGGCTGCCCGATTCGTATGTGCATGACGTGACGAGCAACGGGGTTTACCGTATTTTTGCGTTTGATGTGCCGAACCGCGATGACGGGCACTTCCTCGCCGTCAGGATCAAAAAGGACTTTCAGCGCAATTATTGGGTCGAGTTCCGGCAGAAGTTCAAATCAAATCCCTGGCTGCAAAACGGCGTGTTGCTGAACTGGTCGCCATGGGCCAACAGCTCCGGCGGCACGCATCTGCTCGACACCACGCCGGGTACGCCGACGGACGATGACAGCCGGGAAGACGCGGCGGTGGTGATCGGGCGCACGTTCACCGATGCGCCGGCGGGCGTGCACATCACACCGTTGGCGCGCGGCCTGACCGGGACGAATGTGTGGATTGATGTGCAGGTAAATTTGGGCGCGTTTCCGACCAACCGACCACCGGTGCTGGCCATCGAACTGGAGTCCACCAACGCCCCGCCCGGCACATTGATCCATTTTCATGCCACCGCGTCGGATCCCGACGGAGACACGCTGGCTTACGCCTGGTCGTTTGATGATTTGAGCTTCAGCACGAACAACCTGCCTTGGATAGCCCAGACGTGGAGTGCAGCAGGTGAACATGTGGTGCGTTGCGTGGTCAGCGACATGAAAGGCGGGGTGGCGAGCGCGAACGCAGTGGTGACCCTGGGTTCGCCCAGCGGCTATCGGATCAGCGGGCAGGTGATGGACACCAATGGCGTGCCGGTGGAAGGCGTGCTCGTGGATAATGGCACCAACCGGCCTTACCTTGGCGGCTACACCGATACCAACGGGCGTTATATCATCGTGGGCGCGGCGGGTGATGTGGTGCTGGAGGCGGTCAAATACGGTTACACCAACTCGCCCAATAATTCGGCTACGAACACCATTTCCGCGAGCGTCACCGACGGTGATTTCTTCGCCACGCTGCTGCCGACCGTGAGCATTGTGGCCAGCACCAATGCCGTGCCGGAGAACAGTGGTGCCGTTCAATACTTCACCGTGACGCGCACCGGCGACACGGTCACCAACTTGTTGGTGAATCTTTACTTGTCCGGTTCGGCGACCTTGGGAAGCGACTACACCTTGACTCCGGGGCAAAGCGGCACTAACACCATCGATATTCCCCCCGGCGTGAGCCAGATGCAAATCGCGTTCCACACCATCAACGATTCGAGTGTCGAAGGACCAGAAACGGTTTCACTCACCGTGTTGGAGGACACGAATTACGTCAACTCGTCGTTGAGCGAGGCGGTCATCACGATCATTGACGACGACTTTGCGCCCAAGCCGACGGTAACCGTGGCGGCGCAGACGAGTTCGGGCGGCGACACCGTGATTGAAAGCGATCCAAACGGCGGCGTGTTCATTTTCCAGCGG
>JAQGOT010000373.1 GCA_028293465.1 Pedosphaera sp.
CGTCCTTGAGTTGGTTGAGCGCCTCATCCAGGTCGGGCGAAAGTTCCTCCCAGATGGCATTTTCAGTTGGGGTGGTTTCCATAACAGCGGCCAGTTGTTCGCGATTGCGCCGGCGGCTTTCCGACCGCCAGGCGTCGATGGTGACATGGACGGTGGTGCGATGGAGCCAAGCCACCAGTTCACCGTGGCTTTGCACGTTAGGCGGGGTTTTGGCCAACCGGATGAAGACAAGTTGCGTGATATCCTCGGCCAGCGTGCCATTAGCCAGCCGCCGTTTCGCCACGGAATAAACCAACCCGGCATAGCGGCGGACGAGTTCCGCAAACGCCGCTTCCGATCGGTCCGACCTAAACGCGTGCAATAATTCGAATTCGCTCATTTCTATGAAGGAATCGTCACCGTTCTCAAAAGGTAACAGAGTAAATTACGAATGACGCAAAAAACCAGGCATGTGAAAAGGGGCTGGAAATGAGAATGGCCGGCATTGACGCTGGGATTGTTGGAGCGCACCGTGGGCGCTTGGGGATGGGCGGGGACTTTTCCTGGGGCTTCGCCCGCAGGCTGGTATGGGGCGAGCCTTTGGCCCTTGGTGAATGGTTGGGAGTTGAGGGTTGAGGATTGAGGGGGCGAGTTTCAAGTGTTCAGTTTTCAGCGCTCCACCCGGCCACGCTCTACTTTCGCGCCGTTGCCGGTTCAGCGCTGTCAAAATCGCGAGCACCGCAAAACGTTTTGTTGTAACCTGCCAGCCGTGCTCACCGTATGCTCCATTGAGAACGGGAAATAAAGCGTTCCCGATGAATCAACCAGACAGTAAACTTTCAACACTCATCATGAAACCAACCCTTTGGAAACTCACACTCTGCGCCGCCTGCGTTTGCGCCAGCAGCCTTACCGCCGGCGCCAACACCCTGCAACGCTCGGATGTCATGGACGATCCGGCCTGGTTGGTGCATCTGGACTTTGATGGCTTTCGTCCGACCACGCTGGGCCAATATGTCCTGGCCGAGATGGACAAACCCGAGGCCAAGGACAAACTGGCCGCCTTTCAAACCATCTTCAGTTTCGACCTCCGCAAGCAACTTCACGGTGCCACGCTTTATGGCAGCGGGCTGGCTCCGGAGGAGGCGGTGTTGATCGTGTATGCAGATTTCGAGGCTGACCGGCTCGTGACGTTGGCCAAGGCGGCCAAGGATTATCACAGCAAGGAGCACAATCAACACGTCATTCACAACTGGAGAGACGATCACAAAAAAGATAAAAACGGGGATAAAATGCGCGTGTATGCCACCATCCATGGCGAACGGGTTATCTTCAGCCAGAGCGAAAGCCGGGTGGCGCTGGCGCTGGATGTCCTGGACCGCACCGCGCCGAGCCTGGCCGCTGGAAGCGCTTTCGCGGGATTGGGCGTTCCTGGCAATTCCCATTTCTTGGAGGCGGCTGCGCGCAAGATGGACTTCCCGGACTCCACGCCGAATGCCGCCATGTTGAAACTCGCAAAAAGCCTTGAGTTCGTGCTCGGCGAAAAGGACAAAAAATTCCACGCCGCCATCACCCTCGTGGCCGACACCGAGGAATCCGCCGGTCACATCGTCTCCATTGCGCAGGGCCTGTTGGCGCTGGCGAAATTGCAGACCGAGAAACCGGAGGCCACCAAGTTCGCCGACGCGGTGGTGATCAAGCAGGATGGCGCCCGGGCCCATGGCAGTCTCACCTTGCCTGCCGGTGACATTCTCGGGATGATCAAAGCCGATGCCGCGCGTAAAGCGGGCGACGACGCCGAAAAGTCCGAGAAAGTTTCAAAGTAATCCGTCGGCACCGGCGCAATTCAGAAGTGGGAAAACAGTGGCTCAGGAACCACCATCCATTGTCGATGAGGAGCTGGCCCGCCAAGCGCAGGCCGGCTCCCTCGAAGCTTTCGAGCAGCTCGTTTATCGTTACGAGCACCGGGTCCACGCCTTCGTGACCCAGTTCTGCCGCAACGCCACCGACGCCCGCGAGCTCACGCAGGAAAGTTTTGTGAAAGCGTTCCAGAACGTTCAACAATTCGATGCGCGCCGCAACTTCGCCGCGTGGCTGTTCACCATTGCCCGCCGCAACTGCATCGACCGCCATCGCGCCGCGCCTCCCGTTGCGGACGCGGCCATGCCGGAGTTGCCGGACGACAACGATCCCTCGGAATTGATCGCCCGCCGCGAGGATGGCCAGAGCCTCTGGCGACTTGCCCGGCGGCGGCTGGGAGAGAACCAATTCCAGGCGCTCTGGCTTCACTACGCCGAGGACATGGAAGTGGCGCAGGTCGCGCAAGTAATGGGCAAGAGCCGGGTGCACATAAAGGTGCTGCTGTTTCGTGCGCGCCAGATCCTGGGCCGCGAGTTGAACCCCAGCCGGGCGTCGGCCAAGGCAGCCCCGGCCGGGAACATCAGACCGGCCATGACCATGTTCGCCACGCACGAAACACCCTTGCCGCCGACGAAATAAGCGTTTCAAACCAAGCCTATGAAATCATGGTTCACAAAATTTGGACTCTTCAGTGCGCTTGATGACCGCAAACTTGATGAGACGTTGAAAAGCCAACTGCCCAATCCGGAAGCTTCCACGTCGCTTCATCCTTTCATCATGACTGCGGTCCGGGCAGCCGCGCGGCGGCCGGTTGCTGAACACCAGTTTCTTTGGCCGCGTTGGATTCCCGCCTCAGCCCTTGCTGCCATGGTCGCGTTGGGCACCTTCCTGGCTTTTCATGTCTCCCGCAGTTCCAGCACCCGCATCCAAGCTGCGGATTCACCGTCGCTTGCCGCCGCCAGGTCCGCCTTGGATTTGGGCGGAAAACTCATGCAGTCGGCACCTGCGGTGGTCATGTCGCCCTTGTCCGATGAAATGCAGAGCCTCAACCGCGATCTGGCAAACACCAAAGAATTTCTCGCCGCCAGCCTGCCGTGAAAATTGAAACAAAGAGTGACTCAATGAAAGCTCGAAACATTCAAGAAATGATCCGCGCCAAGGAAAAGATCGAGCGCGGTTCAGCCACCCCCGCCAAGGTCTGGGACGTGCGTTCCGATGGTAAAGGCGGCTTCACACGGCAGGCGGTCGACCCGAGCAGCTTTCGGCGGGCCCAGAAAATGTCTTCGGGCAAGGAGAAAGAGGTCATGGGCGAAGTATGGCAGGCCCAAAAGGAAATCAAATCCGCTGACCGGACGGCAAATCCTGTACTGGAAGAGCGTAAGCGACGTCGCCGATGAGGAGTTAAGCCATACACCAGCCTCGGCTGCGTGGTGCCATCCGAGCGGCTGCCGCTCAGATGACTTCCATCGGGCACTTGGGGAGGGCGTCGATGAATGCCTGGCCGTAGCGTTTCACCAAAATGCGGTTATCGAGGACGACGACGATGCCGGTGTCGGTCTTGGTGCGGATGAGGCGGCCCACGCCTTGCCGGAATTTCAGGATGGCTTCGGGCAGGGAAAAGTCGCTGAACGAATTACCGCCGTGCGCTTCGATGTTTTCGATGCGCGCCTCGATGAGCGGATGGTCCGGCACGGCGAAAGGCAGGCGCGTGATGATGACATTCGACAACGCCTCTCCCGGGACATCCACGCCCTGCCAGAAACTGTCGGTGCCGAACAACACGGAATCGACGTTGCCCTTGAACTTCTCGAGCATCACCGAGCGCGGCGTGCCGGTGCCCTGCACGTAGCATTCCAAGCCCAGCCGGTCGAAGAAAGACTGCATCAAGTCGGCGACTTCCTGCATCAGTTTGTAACTTGTAAACAGCACGAACGCCTTGCCATGCGTCTGCTTGATGAAGTGCTTGATCCAATGGACGAGGGCGTCGCGATAGCCCGGGTCGCGCGGGTCGGGCATTTTGCCGGCGACGAACAATTTCATCTGCTGCTCGTAATCGAACGGCGTCCCGACCTGCAGCAGGTTGGCGCCTTGCGCCCCCACGCGGCCAACGAAGTAACCGAGGCCAGCGCCGGGAGCTTTGCCAGCGACCTTCTTGTACGCGGGCTTTGCTTCGGGAGGACTTGGCGGCTTCGAGCCCGGCGCAGCCGTCTCGGAGATCGAGAGCGTGGCGCTGGTCATGATGATGGAGGTGTCGCAGCCAAAGAGCCGGCGGCGGAGAAAATCCGCGACATCAATCGGCGCGGCGTTCAAGGCCAGGTTCTTCTGCATCTTGCCCGCCCGCTCCACCCAATAGACATATTCCTCCGCGCTCTGGCTGAGGAAAGTGGCCACCTCCTCACGCAACTCCGCCAGGCGCCG
>JAQGOT010000378.1 GCA_028293465.1 Pedosphaera sp.
ACGACCATGTGGCTCAGCTTCGCCAAGCAACGCACCGCCATCGTCCACAGCAGCTGGCTCGACCCCCGTAAAATCCGCGAGATGACGATCGTGGGCAGCAAACGCATGATTGTTTATGATGATGTCGCGCCGCTTGAAAAGCTCCGCATCTTTGACGCCCGCGTGGAACGTCCGCCGCACTATGACACGTTCGCGGAATTCCATTACGCCTATCATTACGGCGATGTATATGCGCCGTACATCAAGCAGGAAGAGCCCCTCAAGACCGAGTGTCAGCATTTCCTGGATTGTATCCGGGACTCGAAGACCCCGCTGACCAGCGGACAGAAGGGTTTGGAGCTCGTGCGCATCCTGGAGGCTTCGTCGGAATCCTTGAAGCGAGGCGGCGGCCCGGTGGAACTGCAGCACCGCCAGAACGGGGTTGCCACGCATCAAAACGGCAACACCAACGGCAACGGTCACGTCGCGGTTCCGGCGGTGGTTGCACCGGCTGCCAAAGCCCCGGTGCGCGCGAATGCACGGCGTAAAGCCGCTGCCCCCAAACTGGTCCAGAAAGCTAGATAAGTTTGTCCTGAGTTGCGAGCATCTATGAGTTCAGCACCATCATCTCTCCAACGTATTGCGCCCGACGTCAAGCTGGGCAAAGGCGTTCGCATCTACGACTTCACCAACCTTTACGGTTGTGAGCTCGGCGATGACGTCAAAGTCGGCGCCTTCGTGGAGATTCAAAAGGGCGTCAAGATCGGCAACCGTTGCAAGATCTCCAGTCACACCTTCATCTGTGAGGGTGTCACCTTGGAGGACGAGGTCTTCGTGGGCCACAACGTGACCTTCACAAATGACCGCTACCCGCGGGCCACGAACGCGAACGGCGAGTTGCAAACCGAGGCCGATTGGTCGTGCCTCAAGACCGTCGTCAAGCGCGGTGCGTCGATCGGCTCCAGCGTCACCTTGCTTTGTGGCATCACCATCGGCGAGAAGGCCATCATTGGCGCCGGCAGCGTGGTGACCAAAGACGTCCCGCCTGGCGCGGTGGTCGCGGGCAATCCCGCCCGCGTGATGAAATCGCGTATCCCCCAGGGCTGAGGAGGGCCCGCCCCTAATCGCGTGATTTCTACGAACATCAGCACTTTACCTGTGGTTGCTTCGACCGTTTTGGCCGTTACGCCCAGGCTGCCAAACCTGCCCCTCGCGAGCCAGGCTCGACCAGATAGGACTTGCGGAAGGGCGGGTTCGCAATGTACACCCATGATGCGCGGTTCTATGGCTTGGACGGTTCTGAACTTAACAGCTTTCCCGTGTTGGGAAGAGAGAAAGCAAATATTTGAGTAATAAGCGACAGGGTCAGCAGGCCGGCGGAATAAATCTCGGCGATATCTATTTCGTGCTGTTTCGGCAGAAGTGGAAAATCCTCCTTTTCTCCTGCCTCGGTTTCGTGGCCGCCGGCGTGTTGTTCGTGATCAAGCCGGCGCAATTCCAGTCTGAGGCGAAGCTGAATATCCGTTTTATCGAGGAAAAGCGATTTCCGACCGCGAGTACTGGGGGCGATTCACCCAACGTCACAACGGTAGCTATCGGCTCAGCAAATTTGATCAGCACTGAAATCGAATTTCTGACCAGCCCGGATACCGCGATGGAAGTGGTCAAAGCCGTCGGGGCGGAAAAAATATTGGCCAAGGCCGGGGGCGGCAGCGACCCCAACGCGGCCGTCGGTTTGATATTGAAGAACCTCACCACCGATCCGATCACCAGGGGCAGTGTGCTGCACATCATCTTCCAGCATCCGGATTACGATTTGTCCCAGTCTCTTTTAGCGGAGCTAATCGGCGCTTATTATAAGACGCATGACGAGCAGCACGGTAAGTTTTTCGGCCAAAAGATCACCGAAGAAACCGCACGTCTTCGCAAGGACATTGAAGATACCACCAAGCAGCTTAGGGAGGCGAAAAACCAGGCCGGTGTGACTTCATTGGAAGATGCCCGTAAGGCTTCCACGGACCAGATGTCCAAGATCCGGGAGCAGCTTATTGCGGTTGGTGGTGAGTTGGCCGCCCGCCGGGGGGCTATGAAGGCAGGCGGAACTCTCACCCCGATTGCGCCTCAGACCACAAATTCACTGTCCGATGTCCCTGAGGATAAGATTAAATACTATAACACTGCCTGTCTCCGTTTAGCTCAGGACCGGGAAACAGAACGCGATTATCTGTTCAAGAAGCAATACAAGGAAGAAAGCCTTTATGTCGTGGAGATCCGCGAGAAGATTGCCGAGGACGAGAAGCTCAAAAAAAAGCTGGAAACGGAGTTTCCGAAACTGGCAACCCTTGCCTTGCCTGCTGCAATTTCGCCTGGTGCCCGCTCAGGTTTGACCCGTGACTTGGCTGACGAAGCGGCCACGGTACGCGGGCTCGAGGACCAAACCGCCTACTTGACCGCGCAATTGGAGCAGGTTCGTCTGGACGCCGCGAAAGTGGACGACATGGAGTCAACGATCATGGAGTTGCAACGCAGGAAAGACCAGTTGGAAAGCAGCCTCCGTTATCTACAGGGCAACATGGAACAAAAACGCCTGGCAGCGCAGATGGGCGATCGCCATGGCTCCGACATCGAGATCGTCACCTCGCCCACGCCTCCTGAAAGGAAACGTTCCAAGTCTTTCAAAAAACTGCTGGGCATGGCCTTGGCAGGCGGCGTGTTTGGCGGCATCGCCGTGGCGTTTTTATTTGAACTGGTTCTGGACCGCTCCGTGAAGCGATCGGTCGAAGTGGAGCGGAAGCTTGGCCTGCCTCTCTTTATCTCCATCCCGGACATCACCAAAAATGGCGCCCGCCGCCGGGCAAAAGCTGCGGCGCAGGAATCACGACTTTTGCGGGATGCAGAACAAACCGGTGTGGTGGTCGCGGGTGACGAACCGGTTTCGGCCGAGATGGCCCCGTGGAATCCCCGGAATGGCTTGCATCCGTTCTACGAAGGGTTGCGCGATCGCCTGATTGTTAATTTCGAGGTCAGGAATCTGACTCACAATCCAAAACTGGTGGCGGTGACCAGTTGTCACAAAGGCGCGGGCGTTTCCAGCATCGCGGCGGGCCTGGCTGCCAGTCTCTCCGAAACTGGTGACGGGAACGTGTTGCTGGTCGATATGAACGGCGTGCAAGGTGCCGCTCAACACTTTTACAAAGGGCAGCCCGGTTGTGGTTTGGACGATGCTTTGGAAACCGAGACTATGAACAACGCGCTCGTCCAGGGCAACCTCTACGTCGCCAGCGAACGGTTGGAAAACGGCAAACTTCCCCGCGTTTTACCCAAACGTTTCGCGAGCTTGATGCCCAAGCTCAAGGCCAGCGATTACGACTACATTATTTTTGACATGCCTCCCGTCACCCAGACCAGCATGACCCCGCGACTCGCGGGACTCATGGACATGGTGTTGCTGGTCATCGAATCGGAGAAAACCAACCTCGATGTGGTCAAACGGGCCAATTCGTTGCTCGCCGAATCAAAAGCGAACGTGAGCACCGTGCTGAACAAAACCCAGAACTACGTCCCGAAAATGCTGCATCAAGAATTACTCAACGACATTTGAGTAAACCACGGCCAAACCTCCAATCTACCCGGGTTGATTCCGTGGATTGGTTTTCCGGTAATCCTCAAAGCACTTAATACTATGCCCGCTTCACCTGTTTTAGAATCGGCCAAATCGGATGAACGGCAGTTGCGGTCCGCTTCCCGCAGCACAGTCGGTTCCCGCGACCCCGCCGCTGTCGGCAAAAAGATCTGGATTGATCTCGAAAACACCCCGCACATTCCCTTTTTCAAGCCGATCATCCGGGAGTTGGAACAGCGCGGCTACACGGTGGTATTGACCGCCCGCGATGCTTTTCAAGTCTGCGAGCTGGCGGACCGCTTCGGTCTTCCCTACAAAAAGATTGGCCGCCATTACGGGAAGAACCGGTTCCTGAAAATCTGGGGCCTGGCCTGGCGCAGCCTGCAGTTGCTCACCTTCGTGTTGCGCGAACGCCCGGCCTTGGGATTGAACCATGGTGCGCGCGCTCAAATCCTGATTTGCAATCTCCTCCGCATTCCGACGGTCATGATCATGGATTATGAACATTCCAAAACGCCGCCGATGGTCCGGCCGCGCTGGGAAATTGTGCCGGAAGTCCTGTTCACGGAAAACTTGCATTGCAAGACCAAGGAACGGATCAGAAAGTACAAGGGCATCAAGGAAGATGTGTACGCGCCGGAGTTCAAGCCGGATCCGACCTTGCTTCAACAACTCAATCTGGGCGGCAGCAAAATGGTGGTGACCGTTCGCCCTCCCGCTACAGAAGCTCACTATCATAATCCGGAGAGTGAAACCTTTTTCATCCAATTCATGAATCGGGTTTGTGAAACGCCGGGCGTGAAAGCCGTCCTGCTGCCGCGCAATAAAACCCAGGAAGCCTACATCAAGGCCAATTGGCCGCAGTGGTTTGAAGGTTCCAAAGTCATCATCCCCAAGGAAGCGGTGGATGGTCTCAACCTGCTCTGGTACTCCGATCTGGTCGTCAGTGGAGGCGGCACCATGAATCGCGAGGCCGCCGCCTTGGGGGTCCCCGTTTACAGCATTTTCCGGGGGAAAAGCGGCGCTGTGGATCGCCACCTGCAGAGCCAAGGAAAGATGATTTTGATCGAGACCACACAAGACGTTCAAAACAAGATTTTGCTTCAACCCCGCAAACGGGATGACCTGCCCAGCGCCCGGCCCCGTGAGGCACTGGGCGACATCGTTAAGGAAGTGGACTCCATCATAAAGTTGGAATATCCCGCCTGAGTCCGTTCGTAACTCCCAACCAAGTAACCTGATGACCAAAAAAATTAA
>JAQGOT010000389.1 GCA_028293465.1 Pedosphaera sp.
AATGGCCGCCATGCCGCCCGCCGCCCCGGCCACCAGGAGCGTTTTCCGTTCGGCGGCGGAAAGGTGGAAGAGTTGCGCGAACAGCGAGCCGATGGCGCCGCCGGTCATAATGATGGGGCCTTCCGCGCCGAAAGGACCGCCGGTGCCGATGGAAATGGCGGAAGAAACCGGCTTGAGCACGGCGACCTTCGGCTCGATGCGACTCCGGCCGATGAGGATGGCCTCCAGCGCCTCGGGAATGCCGTGGCCGCGGATTTTGGGCGAACCATAGCGGGCCATCAGCCCGATGATGAGCGCCCCGGCGACCGGAATGAGGATCACACCATATCCCAGATGCGCTTCTTGCGGCGTGACCGGGAGCCAGGAAAAGCGGTGAAAGAAAGCGAGGTTGGTGATGACGGCAATCAGCCACACCAGGGCGTAGGCCACGCCGGCGCTGATGGCACCAATGACCAGGGCCATGGCGGATAGCAGCAGTACGCGAAAATCAGTGGTAAAATCAGACAAGGAATCGGCGGCGGGTTGTAGCGTGTTCATTACGGTCAATCAAGTAATCCAATCGACGCCATGGTTGTCAGGAAAACGCACCAAGAGAAGAATGGTAAAAGAAATATAAAGTTGCAGGGGCGGAGGGACAAGCGGTTTGCTGGTTGGGAAGCCGTTTTAAGGAAAGGTAATCCTGTTCGACATGAAGAATAAGCATCCCGTAATGAACCTCCTGGAAAATTCAAGGCTTCCAACCGAGCTGGCGGTGATTCTCTTTAGCTGCAGCCCGCTTTCCCTGGCGCGGATCAAACTTGAATGCATCGGCCTCCGTTTCCAGTGCCGGTTGCGCCGTACGGAGTGTCTTTTCGTTCGAAACCGACTTCTCCTCGATCAGGTTACAGACTGCCCGCCCCGGTTCCGGACTTCTCCTGGTGGTACGCGGTTTTTGCCTGGTAGAGCTTCAACAGCTTTTGGTTGGCGGTCAGGAACCCTTGATCACCCGAGTTCTTGGCCAGCTCCATGCTCTTGCCGGCGGCAACGACTGCTTCGTCGAAACGGCCGGCTTCAGCGTAAGCGGCCGCGAGCGTCCGCAGGCACATGGGCGTTTGACCGTTTGGCAGCCGGCAGGCACGCTCGGCCAATCCAACGGCTTCCGCGCCATTGCGCAGTTCGGGATTGGGATGGGTGGCCAGAAGCCAGGCGAGTTGCTCGATCGCCGGCAACAATTCGGGTTTTAACCGCAACGCTTGCCGATACGCGCGGATGGCGGCGGAAGCATCGCCTTGATATTCGAACGCGAGGGCCAGATGAAAATGGAACGTGGCCTCGCCCGGCGTGAGGCTGGCGGAGCGGGCGAAAGAACGCTGCGCCTCCCCCCAGCGGTTCAAAGCCGCCAAGGATAAACCGAGCTGGTCATGAGTGGCGGCCTCACCCGGTTTGAGGTCGCAGGCGAAGCCGAAGTGCTTGATTGCGGCCAAATGATCGGCCTGAGCAGCCAGGGCCGAGCCAACCAAATATTGCAGTCGGGCGTTGGCCGGTTCGATCCGCAAGCCTTCCCGGCCGGCGGTCACCGCCTCCGGGTTTCGATTCAGCTGTTGCAACCACAGACAAAGTTTGTGATAACCGAAAGCCATATCCGGGGCCAGCTCCACCGCTTTGGCCGCATGTCGAACGGCTGACTCCAGATTGCCAAGCGAGCCGAGGATGGTTGCCAACTGCAGGTGTGCGTTGGCGTTATCCGGGCCATCTTCCAGGGCCAGTTCGATTTGTTGACGGGCTTCATCGGTCCGTTTCTCGGCAAAGAGTTCCACCGCCAAGGCCGTTCTGGCGGTGACGTCATGCGGGTCCAACTGCAAGGCGGTTTGAAACTCCCGGACTCCGTTTTCATGGAAACCTTGCGCCGCCAGGTGCAATCCCCGGGTGACATGAGTGGCGGGCGCTCCGGTTCGAATCCAGAAGGAGGCATAGGCATTCAAGGCCCAGGTACCGAAAGCGATGCACAGGACGATCCGGAAGAGGCGCAGTTGTCTGCTTAAGATGTCCCAACCGATTGCACCGAAGGCGCACATCGGCAGCAAGGTGATCAAGGCATAGAAGGCCTTCACATTGCAGTAAAAGGGTAGCTTCAGATTCATATACACGAGGGCGGCGCAGGTGGTGGAGGCCAGTCCCAGCAGGAGGAACCAGACGGGCTCCGGACGGCGAACAAACTTCCTTAGGCAGGCGGCTGTGCCGGTGAGGATGAGCGCGGTCGGCAGGAGGGCCAACAAAAAGCCGGTGGCCATGAGTTCGTAATTCCAGGGAGGGCGGTAGTCGAGGTTCACCCAGCCTCCATAAAGCCCATCGCCCCAAAGCGTCGAGTAGATGCCGTCGGCGAACCCATGGAAAACGCTGTAAAAGGGACTAACCAGACATTCCCCAAACCGGCTGAAGTACGACACGGTATGACAGCCCTCGTCCGTCCACCAGGCAAACCTGGACGCCGCATCCCAGTCATTAACCACGGGAGTGCCGAAGTGTTTCCAAACGCGCAGATAGTGCCACCCACACACCGCGAAGGCGGTGACCATGGTGACTCCGAGCGTGCGCACCCAAGCCCGGCCATCCCCCGGCCGTTTCAAAACCAACCAGCCGAACAAGGCTCCACCGATGAAGGGGACGGCAAAAATGGCGGTGATTTTCGACAGGAGCCCAAGTCCCAGGCAGAAGCCGGCCGCGGCGGGAAGCCGCCACGAATCCCGATCCTGTGTCAGAATGCGCAAACAAAAGTAAAGAGCGCCGGTGACGCAGGCGGCCGTGAACGATTCGTTGGTCACGTATTGCGAGAGGTAAATATGCTCGGGCAGGCAAGCCGCCAGAATCAGGGCGAAGAGTTGCTTGCCAAACTGCCTCGGGAAAAGGAGCCGGGCACTGAGGAAGATCAGGGTAAAATGCGCGATGCTGAAAAGAAGTCCAAAAATCCGGCACAATCCGATCACCTCGGGACCATAGGTGGTTGCTTTCAAGGGGGAGGCGATGGCCGCGGAAATCATGTAATAGAGCGGCGGCTGGCACATTTCCCAGCCCTCGGTGGCGAGGGGCAGGGCGTGGTGTGTTCTGATGTAATCGATGTATTCCAAGTGGGCAACGACATCGAAACCCATCAAGTCAGGCAACTGGCCATGGTTGTTGACGAACAGCACAATCCAGAGAATGGCCATGACAGCAACCGGCACGGCGGCGAACTTGGCGGAATGGATCGGGCCGTCGGGCTCGCCCCGGGCTTGGTATCGCTTGAGCCACCAGGATCCTCCCAGAAGCATGACGGCTGAGAGGGCGGCGAAGAGCGCGAGGAGCGGCAATTGGTGGAGGAAGGATCCGGCGGGGTGTTCCGGACTGAAAAGGAGGTTGCCCCGCTCGACGCTCATCGGCTGTGAGGCTGGCCGGGCGTTGCGCCACGCCGCACCTTCCAATGAAGACTCCCAATCCGGGCCGGAATTCAATCGGAAGCCGGAAGCCTCGAGCGTGAGCCACAGCGCGGGTGGTCCGTTACTGTTGAACACGGTGACCGAAATCTCATTCGTTCCCGGGCGAAGCATTCCCGCGATCTCAACCTGGGTCGGGTCCTTCCAGTTCAGTTTCGCCACGCCTGAGCCACCGGCCGGCACACCGTTGATGGCGAGGGCGAAACGCTTCAAGGCGCGGACGGTGACCCGGGCCTGCGCCGGCACCTGATCCAGACTGAAGGATCGGCGGAACACGGTGTTAAATTCCACCACGCCGTGTCCCCCGCCATCCGCAGGCTTGGGGTAAACCACCCATTCCGCCGGGCCGTGCGGGGGCAAGAATGCGATCTTGGGACTCCGGGCGCAGAGCCACCAGACCGCGGCCAGGCCGATGATCAGGTCGACCGCGAGGGCCCCGAGGACGAGCCGCTTATGACTCCGGGAAATCAGCATGAATGACAGTTGTTCGAGCTGTTCAAGGCGGGCATGGCGAAAACATTTTTTGAAAGAGCCAGGTTCATAGGCATTTCAAAAGATGACGCGTGTCGGCGCATCCCACATTTTTCCGAAACAGAGCAGGCCAGAAGCTTTGGGAATTGTCAATCTCCTTGGGACACGGGTTGCAACCGGCGATCCAGTCAACGCCGGTCGGTGTTCTCGCTTTGAAATATTTTAGGTTGGTGTAAGATCAAGGTCGAAGGATTAAGTGCGTGCATTTTGTTTGTCCAAATAGGAGATTAATTCCATGACTCATGCTGAAGCAAAAGCGCGTCACGCCGGGCTGGTTGACGAGATTCGCGCCCACGATCACGCGTATTACGTCGAAGCCAGGCCGACGATCACCGACCAGGAATACGACCGGCTCTACCGTGAACTGCTCGAGCTCGAGGCCCTATTCCCAGACCTGATCACGCCTGATTCCCCCAGCCAGCGGGTGGGCGGCGAGCCGTTGACAGCGTTCAAGCCGGTGCAGCACCTTTCGCCGATGATGAGCCTGGACAACACGTATTCGCAGCAGGAAGTCCGTGAGTTCGTGGCGAGGGTGCAGAAGTTGGTGCCGGAAGGAAAGCTCGAGTGGATGGTGGAGCCGAAGGTGGACGGTGTGGCCATCAATCTGCGGTACGAGAATGGCGTGTTCACCTGCGGCGCGACACGCGGCGACGGCACCACGGGCGATGATGTGACGTCCAATCTCAAGACCATCCGGGGCATTCCCGTCCGGTTGCGGGCGTCGGGGAAGAAGCCGCCTGCGGTCGTGGAAATTCGCGGCGAGGTTTACATGCCCAAGACGGCTTTTGCCCGGCTGAACAGCGAGCGGGCGGCGGCGGGCGAGGAGCCCTTTGCCAACCCGCGCAATTCCGCGGCCGGTTCGCTGAAGCAGCTTGACCCGCGGTTGGTGGCCAAGCGCGCGCTCGATATTATTGTTTATGGCCTGGGGGTGTTCCAAGATGGTGAGCCGCCGAAAGAACATGATGAAGTGCTGGCGTGGTTGAAAGCGGCGGGGTTCCGGACGCCGGAGAAGACCTGGAAATGTTATTCCGCAGACGAATTGATCGCGGCCATCAATGAACTCGACGCATTGCGGGGCAAGTTTGCGTATGAGACCGACGGCGCGGTGATCAAGCTGAACTCGTTTGCACTGCGCGAAAAAATCGGTTTCACCTCCAAGGCGCCGCGTTGGGCGATGGCTTACAAGTATGCCGCCGAACAGGCGGAAACGAAGCTGAAGGACATCACGATCCAAGTTGGGCGCACGGGCGCCCTGACGCCGGTGGCGGAATTGGAGCCGGTGTTTCTCGCGGGCAGCACCATCAGCCGTG
>JAQGOT010000397.1 GCA_028293465.1 Pedosphaera sp.
CGGAATCCGCACTGCCCGTGTTGCCGCCGGTGTTGACTGATTACAAACCGACCGCTTCCGGCGAACCGCCGCTCGCGCGCGCCAAGGATTGGGTCACGTTGCCCGACGGATCGACCCGTGAAACCAACACGATGCCGCAATGGGCGGGGAGCTGTTGGTACTACCTCCGGTTTCTTGACACGCAAAATCCCGCTGGGATCGTCGGGAACGAATGCGAGCGCTATTGGATGGGCACAGACGCGCTTTCGAAATCCTCCCCCTCGGGAGTAGACCTCTATGTGGGCGGAGCGGAGCATGCGGTGCTGCACCTGCTTTATGCGCGATTTTGGCACAAGGTATTGTTTGACCTAGGCTATGTTTCCACGCCGGAACCATTTTTCAAATTGGTGAACCAAGGACTCATCCTCGGCGAGGATGGTCAGAAGATGTCGAAGTCCCGCGGGAACGTTGTGAATCCCGATGATATCATGGCGGAGCACGGCGCCGATGCGCTTCGGCTTTACGAGATGTTCATGGGACCACTGGAAATGGTGAAGCCTTGGAACAACAAGGGAGTCGAGGGCGTCTATCGATTCCTGGGGCGCGTTTGGCGGTTGTTCGTGGATGAGAAGAGCGAGGCCGAGTTCGAGCAGAACCTGACCGCGGAGTCGCAGAAGGGCGCGGCGTTGCTCGAGGAGATCCGGTTGAGTGCGGCAATTGCGGACACCGCCCCCACCCCCGCCCAACTGAAGACACTCCATGCCACGATCAAAAAGGTGACCGAGGATCTCGACGGGATGCGGTTCAACACCGCCATCTCCGCGCTGATGATGTTTGTCAACGAGGCCATCACCTGGGAAGTCAAACCTTACGCCGTGATGCGGGATTTTCTTATGCTCCTGCAGCCTTTTGCGCCGCATCTGGCGGAGGAGTTGTTCGCGAAACTTGATGCGATCAAGCCCACGGGTGCAGCGACGCTCGCCTATCTGCCTTGGCCACAATACGACCCGAACTTGCTGATTGAAAGCACCTTGGAGATACCCGTGCAGGTCAATGGCAAATTGCGTGATGTCATCTTGGTTTCCGCCCAAGCGCCTCCGGCGGAACTGGAAACGGCGGCGTTGGCCAGCGAGAAGGTCAAACCCTACCTCGAAGGCAAAACCATCAAGAAAATCATCGTGGTACCGCGAAAATTAGTGAATATTGCGGTCAGTTAAATGTTCGGTTACAATCAACCAAGTGATTCACTTGACCAAGCAGGAACAATTAGTGCTATGTATTGTGATTGCGCTGTTACTGACAGGTTGGGCGGTGAAGGCTTATCGAACCTCACATCCGCCATCACAGGCCAATGAACAAGCAAAGCCATAAAACCATGCAAGCAGTTTCGTTTGAAGAAGTTCTGGATCAAATCCTGAAGCGGGACGTGCGGTATCATCGGGATGCCTACGTGTTCATCCGCGAAGCGCTGGACTTTACCCAGAAGACCGCAGGGAAAGAGGGTAAGGGCCAGAAGCAGCATGTCACCCCGCAGGAGTTGCTGAATGGGATCCGGGACTTTGCACTGGCCTCGTACGGTCCGATGGCCATCACCTTGTTCGAGGAATGGGGCATCCGTTCCTGCCAGGATTTTGGCGAACTCGTCTTCATCATGGTGGAACACAGTCTCCTGGCGAAAACCGATCGGGATTCCCGCGCGGACTTTGAAGGCGGGTATGATTTTCAGGAAACGTTTCGGAACCCGTTTCTGCCAAAAAACAAACACTCAAGGAAGCTGCTGCCGGCGAAGACCACCCGGGCGTAAGAAGTCAAACCGGGCTGGCTTGCGGTTTTATACGAGCCGAGCGAGGGACGGTGCGAGTGGAGGCACACGAAGTGGAGTGAAGCCCATGTGGCGAGTGAGGCGTTCCACACGTTGTCCGCCCCGCCAGCAGTTTACAGCCGGATCCGGAGCGACTGAGTCATTGTAAAAACCTTGTTCTGATCCCTTTAAGATCAATGCTTTGGCGATAAATCGTATTGGAATTGGTTTTCGTTACCGCTGAATCGGCCTCCAGCCGGCAACGTTGCGGAACCTCGCAATAAATCATATTGGTGTTGGTATTCGTTAAGCACGTTTCGATTCGTTGAATTAACGGCTTGAGTGTAGGCAAGAAAATCGTCGAAGGTGCTGGGGCAATCAGCAAAACGCTTATATTTCCGTGACTTTCCTGTTTCACGCCGCGTGAATTTGAGATCCTGGAGTGATTCCCGAATTCGGGTAACCGCCTTGAACTCAACCCGCAGCACCTCGCGCGCGTAGTCCGCTCTTGTAATTGCCCCCGCCTTGGCTCTCCGCGATAATTCCGCGAAACTCTTTTCGCTCTGAGAGTTGTAGATTTCAAAAGTCAGCAAGATGAACTCATCCAGAGGCATCTCATTTTCCCGGAGGGCGACAACGACCTGGTTTTCGCTCGGATAATAGTGAAAAGCCGAGGGCACGAACTCGTCATCAGAATAGAAATAATAAATCTGGACGGTGCGGTTGGTGAAGGCCTCCGCGAGGGCGTTGGTGAGCAACGTGGCGGCTCTGGGATGATCGGCCAGGAATTGGCGCAGTTTCGGCGATGTTTTGCTCAACACATCACCACCGTGGGCCAGCGAGCGGGCACAGAAAAATGCCAAGAGTACCAAAGCGAAGCTTGAAAGGCGTAGTTTCATTGAGAGGCCAAATTTGACTGCAATCGCATTTAAATGTTACCTCGCACGAATATCTTTCTTCTTGCTGGGAAATGTAAAGAATAAACCGGGCGTCAGCGGCTTTTCTGGCCCGGGGTTTACCCAGTCGGGCAGTCCAGGGTGCACGTCAAACGGCCCGAGATGGTAAGGCGCTCCGGGGAGTTGGCGTGGTGGCGCTTGAAGGGCTTGGGGAGGGGTCGCCGGGCGGCGTAAAGGTCGTCGGAAAGTCTTTGCTCGGGTTGCCAGATGTGGAAACATGGCCGCGCGGTATGGTGATTTGCCTTTGGGCAGAACCGGACGACAGTATTCCACCCGGAGGCGTTTCCGTCGGCGGGGCGGTGGGTGGAGAATTTTTCGGCGCGTTGCGCGCGGGCGGACCAGACATAAATTGACAATAGTTACATGAATAATCCTGTTTCATTGGTGGCGGGCAAGAATGTGCGGAGCGAGCTGCCGGCGATTCCGCCGGGGGTGCAGATGACCACGCTGGACAACGGCTTGACGATCATCGTGCGCGAGGATCACAGCGCCCCGGTGGTTTCGGCCCAGGCTTGGAGCATGACGGGCAGCATCAACGAGGGGCGCTGGCTCGGGGCCGGGATGTCGCACGTGCTCGAGCACATGCTGTTCAAGGGCACCACCACGCGGGGAGCGGCGCGCATTGATCAGGAGGTGCAGGAAGCGGGCGGTTACATGAACGCCTACACGTCCTTCGACCGGACGGTTTATTACATCGACGTGCCCAACACCGGCGCGCGCATCGCCATCGACATTCTCTGCGACATCATGCAGAACGCCACGCTGCCCGCCGAGGAGATGGCGAAGGAGAAGCAGGTCATCCTGCGCGAAATGGACATGAACCAGGATGATCCGAGCCGTCGTGCGAGCCGCCGCCTGTTCGAAACCGCCTACACCCGCAGTCCCTATCGGTTCACGATCATCGGCTATCCGGACATTTATAACGAGCTGCAGGCAGAAGACATCGTGGCCTATTACCGGGAGCGGTATGCGCCCAACAATGTTTTCTATGTCGTGGTGGGAGATGTGAAGGCCGCCGAGGTGGTTGCGCAGATCCGCGAGGCTTACGCCAAAACCAAAGCCAAGGCGATTCCGCCGGCCGTGCTGCCGCAGGAGCCGAAACAAACCGCGCCGCGCGAAGTCATCGAAGAGGCGCCGATCGAGATGGGCCATTTTCATATCAGTTATCACATCCCCGAGTTGCGGCATCCCGATGTGCCGATTCTCGACGTGCTGGCCGTGGTGCTGGGCAATGGTCGCAGTTCACGGCTTTACCAACAGGTGCGGGAGAAACAGGGTGTGGCCCACTCGGCGGATGCCTGGACCTACAACCCCGGCAGCACCGGTCTGCTCGGCATGAGCGCCTTGGTGGACGCAGATAAGTTTGCGGCGGCGCGCGAGGCGATTTTGGCGGAAGCCGAGAAGCTGAAGAGCGAGCCGATCACACCGGAGGAGGTGACCAAGGCGGTCAAACAGTTCATCGTGGCCACGCTCGCCACGCGCA
>JAQGOT010000404.1 GCA_028293465.1 Pedosphaera sp.
CCAGCGGGTGGGAGGTTGCGGGCGGCCTTCTGCATCCAGAAAATCGGGCTTGCTCACGGCGACATCGCATTGGAACTCCTCGGCCACCTGATGCAGATGCATCAGTCCGTCACGGGTGATGGAATCACCCACCGTGGAGATATAGGTGTATTTGGGATGGAGGTTCCGGATGCCGAAGTTCCAGGACTGATAGAGTCCGCGGGGGTGTGGCAAAAAGCGGACGTTGGGGTGGCGCAAATGTTTCTGGAGGAATTCGACGGTGCCATCCGTGGATTCGCTGTCCACCACCACGACTTCCGCGGCGAGATCAAGCCACGGTTCAAGGGACTGCACATGCCCGGGCAGGAGGCTGGCGCAGTTGCGCGTGGGAATCAGCACGCCGATGTCCGCCGGGTTTTTCATCGCTTGGATCGGAAGGGGTTCAAACGCCGGAGGCGTTCTTTTTTCGCCTGGTACTTGCGCGCAAGGGTGGCGAGGTGGAGCCAGTCGGCGCCGTGCTCATGGGCGAAGCGGGCAATCGCGGGCTGCGCCGAGGCGGGAAAAAAGAGAATGACGTCATTAAGGATCATGAGGCGATGGGCGGAACTGAGCGCGAGCAACGCTTGGGCAATGGCATGGAAATCGGGCCAATCGAGGGCACGGTGCGGCGCGGGCGGCGGGCAGAGGTAAAGCCGGGCATCATCAATGAGGATTGCACTCTGGGGGTGCAGGGAGCCGATGGCCTGCAATTCGCCCAGCAGGGGGCTTTGAGAATTTGCGCCGGCGGTATGGTCCGCGACACACCAATGAGCATCGAGCCAGAACAAGGTGGGCGCGGCCGCGAGCTGTGCCTGATGCCGGCGCAGGTGGGCGGGGGATTCCCCTTGATGCAGATGAATGCCGTTTTGGCCGGCGAAGTTTTTCACCGCGGCCGCATGGTATTCGGGCGAGAGCTCCACCGAGTGGCATTCGGGGAAGAATTGCCGGGCGAGCCGGAGCGATTCGCCTTTGAAGGTGCCGGTTTCAAAAAAGGTTCGCAGCGGCAGCTCGCGGGAGAGCAGGCCCAGAAGTTTTTCGTCGAGCGAGAAACTAATCGCGCCCATGGCGAAAGCTTTGTTGGCTGGCAACAGGAAGATTCATCTCTTTACCACCGCAGCCAGCGGCGGCGTTTGGATTTGGAACCGTTTTCGAGTTGCGAAAAGAGTTTGTCATCGGAGCCGGCAATGACCCGGCTGACGGCCGTCCAGCCGGCTTGAAAGACGGGTTCGGCGATAAAAATCAGGTTGCCCCATTCTTTTTCGGTGAAGTCGAGGGAGTTGAGCGAAAGCAACTCTGCGGGGCCGCGGCGGCGCACCGCCACCCAGTGATGATAGCCGAGTTGCCGGGCGAATTGAATCAAGCCCAGCGGTTCCGCCTCGGTCCAACCATTGTAGATGCCCTTGGTGAAAAATTCGCAGAGGACCACGTCGGCCCGGACGGGGCCAAGGCCACGCAACACCCGCAAGTCATTGCCCTCGGTGTCAATTTTGAGCACGCCCAATTCCCGCTCGACGAGGCCTTCGGCATGCAGGCTGGCGAGGGAGCGGCAGACGACCGGCACGGTCTGGCGGTGGTGGACGCGCGGGTCGTCTTTCAAAGGCTGCAATGAGTGGAAAAAATCCAGCGGCTTGCCCGTGTCATCGCAGGCGATGTGAAACTCCGCTTTGCCATCCTGCTGATCGACAGCGAAATTCAGATAACGCACCCCGGTGGCGGCGGCCAACGCGGTGAGGGTTTCCTGATGCTTGGGCAAAGGTTCGAAGAGCGTTCCCCGCAGGCCCTGGTCAACCAGAAAACGGGCAAGCGCACCCCGCTCGGCCCCGACGTCAACGAAGGTTTTACGGGTATGGGGCAGCAGCGCGGCGAGGAGCCTGGTTTCGGTTTCCTGACCGAGGACATTGGCGGCTTGATCGGGCATTTTTTTTGATCCGCGGTTTATCCGGCGAGCCTTGAAACTGTGACAAAGCCGATCCGGAAACGAGCGCTGGATAATGTTCCAGTTTGCGGTTCTGGTTGGCAAGCAAGAACGCAGGGATGGCGCGAGGTTGGCCCGCCATCCGCCAGGTTATTTTAAGCAGGGTCCCAGGTGAACGAGCAATCGCCGCGTCCGGGTCAGGGAGGCTTCTTCCGTGAGATGGTACATGGTGTCGAAAAACTGATCTGGAGGAAGCATCGGTTCAGTGTAGTCGCCGAGCACCGGCACGTTGTGAGCGGTGAAGAAGTCCCGGATGGTTTGGGCCGCCTGCTTGGCGCGAGGAAGATGATATTCCGGCTGCTCGCAGATGTTGGGATACGTGGCGAGGACACGAATGTGGTTGGTCTGCGCCCATTTGCAAAATGAGGCGATGGCGTCGAAGCCCTTGGGAACTTCCGGCAAGCCCTGGCCCAAAAGGGATCTCATCTGGGCAATCTGGGCGGCCTTAGGAGGCCGGGCGGCTTGGAGGTGATGGGTCTGGTCGCCCCACTCGTTGAGGAACGAGGCCTCGTATACCCCCATGTTTTCCCCCCGGCGTTCAGGCTTCCGCAGATTTTTCAAACCGCGTTTGAGGCGTTGGGCGGGGGTTAACATGAACAAATTCCATTGCTCAGCCCGGGACAAGCCATGAAAAAAAACCGGGTCACGGGCAATGATGTAATCCACCACCAGCTTGTCCGCCCAGCCCGGATCCAACTTTCCGTAGGTGTAGAGTTCGTATTCGAGGGTCAACAAGACCGTGTCCCCGGGCCGGGCGACCTCCTTCACCTGGTTCAAGATGTACGTCGGGCCCAAGGCCGCGTGGGTGCCGAGGTTGATGGTTGGGCAACCCGTTTGGCTCTGAATTTCCCGGGCACTGATGCCAAACAGGGTTGAGGAACCGCCAACCAGGAGCAGTTTCGGGGACGGGGTGTTGGTGGCCAGGTGGCGCTTCTTTTCACTGATTTCGTAACACCAGCGGGAGGATTCGGTGGGCACGCCCAGGTTGAGATAAAACGCGGCGATCGCGAGCCCCAGGACGAGAGCAAACCCTGCCAGCAAAGACGAGATGAACCATGAGGATATTTTCATGGCGCTAAAAATTGAAGTAGAGGAAGGGACTTGGGGCGGTCGCGTAGAAGCTGCGCAGCACACAGAAAAAGATGCCGCCCAGGAACAGGCCGTCCCGCAAGCCGAGGGTCAACCGGAGGCGCGCCGGGCGTTGGGCGGGTTCCAGGGCGGGCGCGTAGGCGGCGAGCAGTTGCTGCGAGTTGGGCATGAAAAAGGCGATGGCCAGCATCAGCAGAAGCAGTTCAAGCAGCAGCGTGTAGGAGTCCACTTCAAAGGTTTTAGGCACAAAGTGAACACCCAGTTGCGCCCACAGCAACCCGGGTTGTTTCGCGGGATTTGTGACTTCCTGGGACATGGTCAGTCCGTGACGGCCGATCATGGTGGAGAGAACCTTGGCCGCCACCGGCAGGGTCGGAGCCCTGAAGAGCACCCAGGCGAACATGGCCACAAGGAAGGTCAGCGCTACTGACAAACTCCGGTACCACCAACGATTGAGACGCCAACCACAGGTCTTCACGAAGAGCCCCCAACGGTGCGCCACGACGAGGAACATGCCATGAAGGCCACCCCAGATGACGAAGGTCCACCCCGCGCCGTGCCACAAGCCGCTCAGCAGCATGGTGACCATAAGGTTGAGCATGTGTCGCGCCGGCGAACAGCGGTTTCCCCCCAGCGGGAAGTAAAGATATTCACGCAGAAAGCGGGTCAGGGTGATGTGCCATCGCTGCCAAAACTCGGTGATGGAGGCAGCCTGGTACGGCGAATCAAAGTTAACGGGAAACTTGATGCCGAAAAGCCGGGCCAAACCAATGGCCATATCCGAATATCCCGAGAAGTCGAAATAGATTTGGAGCGCGAACGCCAGCGTTCCGAGCCAGGCGTCGAACCAGGTCAAATTCAGCCCCTGCTCGGCCGCGCCGTAAACACTGGAGACATAGCCCGCGACGGAATCGGCCAACAGGACTTTCTTGTAAAGCCCGATCAGGAAGAGGGCGAGCCCGAGGCCGATATCCGTGCGGTTCGCCTTGAGGTTCCGTTCGGCGAATTGGGGGATGATCTCCCAATGGCGCACAATCGGGCCGGCGATAAGATGTGGAAAAAAGACCACGAACAGGGTGTAGTCCAGGAAGCGATAGTGCAGGGATTGGTTGCGGTAAACATCCGCCAGGTAGCCGATTTGAGTGAAAGTGAAAAAAGATATCGCCAGCGGGAGGATGATATCGAACCGGCCCAGGTCGTGCTGCGTGGCGCGGCCGAGGAGGTCCAAAATGAAATTGGTGTATTTGTAGTAGCCGAGCAGCAGCAGGTTCAGGCCGATGCCGAGGACGAAGATAACCCGGGTGATGGGGCGGTGGCGGTGGCGGGTGATGATTTCAGCCACGGTGTAATTGAAGCCGATGGAAAAGAGGAGCAGGGGAATATATTCCACCTTCCAATAACCGTAGAAGCAAAGGGAAGCGAGCAACAGCCAGGCTTTCCGCAGCCAGGCGGGGCGGGGCGGGAGAAGGAAAAACCCGAGCACCGCCACGGGCAGAAAGACAAAAATAAATTGCCAGGAACTAAAAAACATGGTTCAACGCGGTGCGGGGAGCGGGAGGGAGCGCCGGCGGTTGGGAATCCGGGATCCGTTCGCGGCGCAGACCATGCCAATGCGGGGCAGCCCTTTCATTTGTGTTAACAGTGAACTGTGGGGGCAATTCGGTCGCAAGACATTTCTCGGGTGCAGGGAGGGAACGCACCTCGCGGGAAAGGGCTTCCGGAGGCGGGCTTGGCCGGAGACGGTTTGGAGCACCCAACGCCGCGGTGCCACTTCAGGTTTGAAAGCTTTCAGGCCACCGCCAGCGCTTCCGCGTGGTGGTCGAGCAGATAGTCGTTCAGCCGGAGGGTGGTTTCCGCTTCGCCCATGAAAGCCGCCAGAACCTCCGCCGGCATTTCGTCTTTGTGGCTGCCGGCCACGCCGCGGCGGAAGAAAAATTTGTCCTCCGGCCAAATATCCGGCCAGCCGAAGCCCAGGCGAGCTTCTTTACCGCGTAAGTTGCTGAAGTTGGCGGCATCGGCGACGGTTTCCAAAAAGCCGCGCTCCCGCTGGATGTGGGTGAACTCACAGAAGCGCTCCAATTCGTGCACCGGTTGGCGGATCAGGTCCTCGTATTTGATGACGAGGATTTGCGCGGCATAGGGGTTGCGATTCCAAGCTTCGACGTGCTCGTGCCATTTGCAGGGGAGCAGGGACAGTCCGGTTTTGACCAAGGCCAGAAAATCCAACTGCTTCTTCTCGATGGCTTCGAGGTAGTGAAAATAGGAAACCATCGCGTCGCGGCCATCACGCACCAAGTATACCACGCGGCGATACTCGGGACGTGGCAGGGAATGCGACTTGAAAAACATGGGAGTCGAGTAACGACGGTAAAACTCATTGAAATGAACATCCGGCACGAGATCGTTCACCAATAAAGAGGGACTCAACCTTGAGTCCACGCCATAGGCCAGGCCGGAGATGAGATTCTGGAACCAGGTGTTGCCGGATTTGGGATAGCCGACAATAAAAACATCTTCGGGGTGAAACTCGTCGATCGGGGTAAATCCTTTGGGGGTTTGACGGGAACGCAGTTTGTGAAACCAACGGGACAGCAGAGGCGGACGGTTTTTTTTGGCGGTGCTCATACGGGCATAATCAAATGTGACAGGCGAGGGCATCTGTTCGATCGCCAACGACCTGCACTGGCCGGAAGGTAGCACCGTGAGAAGGGAGCCGCAAATTTTTTTGCTTTTCGCAGCCGGCCGTAAAGGCGTCCGACTTTTTGACGCGCAAACCACGGCTGGACAAGCGGCGCGGCCGCTTTAAAATCCTCCCAATGATGCTGGCTGTTTCCCGAACTCAGGTGGTGATATGCCCGGACGTTTGATTGAGATAATCACGGTGGTTCGCCCGGCATGAACGCGAGCTTCCCCCCCTATTACACCGCGCTGAAACCGTTCTCGGGTTTGTTCGCGAGTGGTGTGCCCATGTTGATGTACCACAAGCTGGGGCCGCGGCCGGCGCGCGTGCGGCTCAAGGGACTTTATGTGAGCGGCGGACTGTTTGAGTGGCAGTTGGCGGAATTGAAAATGGCGGGATTCGCCACGGCAGCGTACGGGTTGCCGGGGAGCGGGAGTAATCCGAGCAAACGGGTGGTGCTGACGTTTGATGATGGGTTTGCCAACGTGCTTCGATACGGGCTGGAGCCGTTGGGCCGGCATGGATTTCGGGCGGTTCAGTTTTTGGTGGCGGATCGGCTGGGCGGAGTGAATGAATGGGAGGTGGAACAGGGTGAGGCGCAGGAACGGTTGATGGACGCGGCGCAAATCAGGGAGTGGCTGGCGGCGGGCCACGAGATTGGCGCCCATACCTTGACGCACCCGTTCCTGACCCGGATCAGCCTTGAACGGGCGCGGGAGGAAATTTCAGCCAGCAAGAAGAAGCTCGAGGATTGCTTCGGCCAGCCCATCCGACATTTTTGCTACCCGTATGGGGATTGGAATGCGGCAGTGCGCGACCTGGTGAGGGAGGCGGGTTATGAAACA
>JAQGOT010000419.1 GCA_028293465.1 Pedosphaera sp.
TTCAGAGACGTCACGACCTACGTTCAGAGCGGGAACGTGGTTTTCAAAGGCGCGACAAAGTCCCCGACCCTCATCACCAAACGGATTGAAGAAAAGATTTCAAGCGAGTTCGGCTTTGCCGTGCCGGTGCTTTTGAGGACGGCCGAGGAGCTGGGTGACATCGTGAAAGGAAATGCGTTCGTGAAAGATGCGGCGGTTGACCTTGCCAAGCTGCACGTCACTTTCCTGTCGGCCGTGGCGCCCAAGACGGCGGCGCAGCGCTTGGAAGGCTTGGTCGTGAAACCGGAGCGGTTTGGTATCAGTGGTCGGGAAATCTATCTCTACTGCCCGAACGGTTATGGCAACACCAAACTTTCCAACACCGCCATCGAGAAAAAGCTTGGCGCAGGCGCCACCACGAGGAATTGGAAATCGGTGAATGCGCTGCTGGCACTCGCCAACCGGAGCGAACCGCTTTGAAAATACTGGCTTTCAAATCGTCGGCGGAATTTCGGGGTTGGTTGAAAGCGAACCACGATAAATGTGAGGAGCTTTGGTTGCAGTTATTCAAAAAGGGTTCCGGCGAGCCCTCCATCACTTACGCCGAAGCCTTGGATCAAGCCCTGTGCCATGGCTGGATTGACGGCCAAAAGAAACCGTACGATGAACGGTCCTGGATTCAGCGATTTACTCCGCGTCGCGCCAAAAGTGGTTGGTCCAAAGTTAATACGGGGCATGCGGAACGCTTGATCAAAGCCGGACAGATGGTGCAAGCCGGCATCAACGCCGTGGAAGCGGCCAAGGCGGATGGGCGATGGCAGGCGGCCTACGATTCGCCAAGCAAGGCCGCCCCGCCCGAGGATTTTCTGAAAGCGTTGGCGAAAAGCAAAAAGGCGAAAGCGTTTTTCGGGACCCTCAAAAGAGCCAGTGTTTACGCCATCGTCTATCGGCTCCAAACCGCGAAGAAGCCGGAAACGCGGGAGAGACGAATGAAGATGATGCTGGCGATGCTGGAGCGCGGGGAGAAATTTCACCCGTGAGAGACTGCCCGTCTCGTGGATGTCCAGCCCTTTCAAAAGGCAGAGGAGAGCCGCCAGAGTCTCTCCACAGCGACCCTGCCAAACCACCGAACGGCCACCCTCCGATCCCCTCGCCCCGCTCCTTCGTCACGGGGCGAGGGAGCCGGAGGGAGCGCTGGCCGCACAAGCCCCGGGGAACCGCCGGCACCACGCCCGGCGTCAGTCCGCTTTTGAATCCGCTGCCGGTCAGGCGGCGCTCGCGCCGATTCAATTCAGCAGCGCCAACCGACCACCTGCCGCACGAGGGCGGGATGCCGAGGGAAACCGCCAACCCCCCAATCGGGTTGTCAGGATGAATGAGACACTTTCCGGAGCCGGAACTCCCGGCCTCGAGATAATGGTCCACCCGCGTTGTCTCGTGTATTTTGAATACCCGCTTGGAGCGGCGCAATTTGCGGGTTGCGTGTCTTGCGGGGAGGCAGCAGCGATGGGTTTAAGACACTTTCCAAGCGTGGCAAGCGGGACTTCCGCGTCGTGGGATTGGCATTGGTAATGCTAATTCCCAGGCATGATCGGCGAAACATTCCTGATCGTGGTGGGGACGGTGCTGGTGGTGGGGATCGTGTTTGAATTCTGCGCGGTGATCATGGCACCGCTTGGTTATCAGGACGAGACCGGCTTTCATCCCGCATCGAGGCCAAGGACGAAGCGGGCGGCCGGAGTTGGGCGCACCCAAACTGGCAGGCCATAATGATTTGGGATCGGTTCCTCGTTGGGTAAGTGTTCGGTCTCGACCGCACAAACAGGTTTGGTCCGGCACCGTTTCGGCGGTGCCGGGAAGCCAGCCAACTGAAAAGTCCTCTACCTGGACAAGCATTGGGCGCAATGGCGCCAACCCGCTTCCCGGGTAGGGGACTTCAAGTCTGCACGCGGAACACGCGGCAGCGTGACGCTCACGTCACTGCGGTCCGGATCTACTCCCGACCGGCGGCCGCGATGAACGGCTTCAATTCCTGCATCAATTTGGCGAAGAGTTCCAAGGAGAGCTGCTGCGCGCCGTCGCTCCAGGCTTCCGCCGGGTTGGGATGGACTTCGATCAACAAGGCGTCGGCACCCATGGCGACCGAGCCTTTGCACATGGCCATCACCAAATCCGCGCGACCCGCGCCCTGGCTGGGATCAATGACGATCGGCGAATGCGATTCCTTCTTGATGATGGGAATCGTGGACAGGTCCAGGGTGTTGCGGGTGTAGGTCTCGAACGTGCGGATGCCGCGCTCGCAGAACATGAGGTTCGGGTTGTTGTTGGAGAGCACGTACTCGCCGGCGAGGAGCCATTCCTCGATGCGCATCGAGAGGCCGCGCTTGAGCAGGACCGGCTTGCCGGTCTTGGCGGCGGCGATGAGGAGTTGGAAATTCTGCGCGTTGCGGGCGCCGATCTGGATGATGTCCGTGAATTCGGCAACCATCTCGGCGTGGTCTTCCGAAAGCAATTCGGTGATGATGCCCAGGCCGGTTTCCCGACGGGCTTTATCGAGCATCTTCAAGCCCTTGAGCCCGAGACCCTGGAATTCGTAGGGTGAAGTGCGCGGCTTGAAGGCGCCGCCCCGGAGGATGGTCGCCCCGGCGGCTTTGACGGCGTGGGCGGTGGTGAGCAACTGTTTCTCGCCCTCGACGGAGCAAGGCCCGGCCATGATTTGGATTTTTTTACCGCCGATGTGATGGCCCCGCACATCAATGGTGGAATTGGCGGGATGGGCCTCGCGGCTCACGAGTTTGTAGCGCTTCTGCACCGGCATGACGCTCTCGACGCTCTGTGGGAAGGTGCTGGGGAGGCTTTCCAGCGATTGATGGGTCAACTCGTCGCCAATGGCGCCGATAACGGTCCGCGCGACGCCGCGCATGATGTGCGGTTTGTACCCGAGCTTCTTGACCTCTTTAATGACGGCGGCTTCTTCCTTCTTCGAGATCTTCGGTTTAAGGACAATAATCATAGCTTTGTTTTGGTTCTGCCGGGGTCACCACAGAAAAACCGCAGGTGGCGACCTGCGGCTGGTTGGGAATTTTTCTCGGTGTCTAGCGCAGCCGCATACGCCAGCTTACCGGGCTAAAGAAAAACCAGCCCGCAAAGCTGCTCGTAAAGTAGAGACGGCTCGAATTCATCGTAACAACCTTACCAGAGCGCTATACAACGTCAAGCGTGACATACGAGCCGGAGTCGTCCCCCGCCCGTGCTTGACCTTTCCCCCCTGTTCCGTAGTATGCGATAAAGTGATTTATTGCATGAGATTTTTTTGCATCCTGGCCTTGACCGGGCTGTCGTTCTGCTCCGCCATGTGCCCAAACGCCCACGCTGAACTGGTGAACGGCATCCGCGCCATTGTGGCTGATTCCATCATCACCTACCAACAGGTGGAGTTGCTGGTTGGCCGTGATGCCGAGTTTATTCGACGCCAATATCAAAACAGGCCTCAAGAATACCAGCAGCGAATGGTCGAGTTGATGGGTAAGGGATTGACAAATCTAATGCAAAGAG
>JAQGOT010000429.1 GCA_028293465.1 Pedosphaera sp.
TAACGCTTCAAGGCGGACAGCGTATCCATGGTCGAGCGCCCGTCTCCGTTCTCAAGGTCGCCGGTCACATTCAGGGCATTGGTCAAAACCGGGAGCGGTGACGGTTTGGTGATCAGGTATTCCCACACGGGATTGATGGCCTGGGCGTGGGCGAAGTTTGGAACGATTGCGACCGTCAGGGCCGTCAGGCAGAGCGCGCTACGGCAGCGCGTGAACAGGTGCCGGGTGAATGGCAGGGGCAGGTTGGGTGTTGTTTTCATTGGTGAACGCAGGTTATGCATCAACTCCCCGGGTTTTTCCAGGCGGACACGAGGCCGGACAGCCCTCATTTTCAACCGGAACCTCACCGATCCGCCAACAGGCGACCGGTGAACGTCGATTTGGGAAGTTGTGCCCGTGTTCTTAACAGAACCACCGACCGGCGGGTATCACGCAAACACGGGGCACGGGGAGAAGATTCAGTGAGCGGGCAGCGAAAAGTAAAAGGTCGCCCCTTCACCCTCCTTGCTTTCCGCCCAGGTGCGCCCGCCGTGGCGTTGCACAATGCGGCGGACATTCGCCAGACCGATCCCGGTGCCTTCAAACTGGTCGGCGTCGTGCAAACGCTGGAAAACACCGAACAGCTTGTCCGCATGTTGCATCCGGAAGCCAACGCCGTTGTCACGAATATGGAAAATCATTTCGTTGTCCTGACCGACGGCGCCGATTTCGATGATGGCGGGATCCCGCGGCCGGGTGTATTTGACGGCATTCCCGAGCAGGTTGGCCCAGACCTGGCGAAGCAGGTTGTGATCGCCGCTGATTTCAGGCAGGGGAAGCACGTTCCAAACGATGTGCCGGGCGGCCAGGTCGGGTTGCAATTGACCCAGGGTTTCCTGCACCAGCTCATCCATCTTGACCCGCCCTTTGTGAAGCTCCGCCCGGCCGGTGCGCGAGAAAGCCAGGAGGTCATCGATCAACCGCCCCATGCGCAATGCCGAAGCCACGATTTTTTCCATCTGCTTGCATTCGGTTTCATCCAGCTTCTTCGCGGCGGATTCCTGCAAAAAGCTGGTATAGCCTTGGATGTGACGCAACGGCGCCCGCAGATCATGGGAGACCGAGTGCGCGAAGGTTTCCAGGTCCTCATTCGCCGCGGTCAGGTCGTCATTCCGCTGCTCCAACACCATGTTCAACTTCGAAATTTCAACCGCCACCCGCGCCCGCTCCGCGATCTCCTCCTGAAGTTTCTGGCGCGCCACCGCCAGTTCAACGAACACTTCGACTTTGGCGCGCAAAATACCGGTCACGATCGGTTTCATCAGGTAATCCACCGCCCCGGCGGAGTAGCCCTTGAACATCATCTCCTCGGTCTTGACCACGCCGGTCAGAAAAATGATCGGGATATGCCGGGAGCGTTCGCGCTCGCGCATCGCGGCGGCGGTCTCAATGCCATTCATCTCCGGCATCTGCACGTCGAGCAAAATGACCGCAAAATCGCTCTTCAACAGGTAACGCAAGGCTTCCTTGCCCGAGGAGGCGAAAACCAGGTTTTGACCGAGACATTCGAGGGTGGCTTCGAGCGCCAGCAGGTTGGCGGGCTCGTCGTCCACCATCAAGATATTGACTTTATGATCCATGTTCACGGGCTGGGTTTTCAAATTGCTGGTGCCGGTTCAAATATTAGGCTGCGCTCCGGTCCAAAGACCAGACGAAAGGCGTTTGACTTGGGCTGCCCGCGGCGCACCATCGGTATGGAACCCGGTCAACACAGCACCCACTATTCTTGGACAAAAAGCATCCGCCACCGATTCAAACAGGACCTCAATGGATGGCCGCGTCCGCTGCACCGTTTGCGATGCCCGCCTGCCACCAGAGGATGCGCCTGTGACGATCATTTGATTTTGCGATAGAGTCGTTCCCTGGCCGACACGGCTTCGTAACCGCATTCGGAGGGGTAAAAGCGCACCGATTCACTGCGCCCCAGGCCCAGGTAACCGAACGTCACGAGGCTGTCATGGAAAAGCTGGTGAACCCGGTCTTGCAATCGCCGGTTGAAATAAATCATCACGTTGCGGCAGAAAATCCCGTGGAATTCGTTGAACGATGCGTCCCCCGCCAGATTGTGCGCGGCAAACACGACGTTCTCCCGCAGGAAGGGACGAAACACCACGAACTTGCTGTCTGCGGTGTAATATTCCGTGAAGTCGCGCTGGCCGCCCGACTTCTGATAATTCCGGGTGTACTCCTGCATTACGGACAACGGAAAGATGCCGTCCTTGGCCTTGGCCAGCACCGCGTCGTTCACATCGGTCGCGTAAATGCGGCAGCGTTGATAAAGTCCGGCTTCATGCAACAGGATGGCCAGGGAGTAAACCTCCTCCCCCGTGGAGCAGCCCGCCACCCACAGGCGCAGGAAGGGATAGGTCCGGAGGATGGACACGACCTGGTCCCGCAGGACAAGATAGAATCCTGGGTCGCGAAACATGGAGGTGGTATGAACCGTCAGTCCCGTCACCAGCCGCTCCATGCGCATGGGATCGGCCAGCGCCAACCGTTGCAAACCGGCAATTGAACCAGCCCCTTCCTCCACGACCCGGCGCAAGACCCGCCGCTTCAGCGACGAATGGGCATAATCACGGAAATCGATGCCCTGCCGCTCAAAGATGGTCTCCAACAGGAGGCACAGCTCAGCGGTTTCTGAGTCGGCGCAGAGCTTTGGGTGAGGGGCGTCCAACTGGACGGCCGCACCGCTCTCATCTGGCAAGGTTTTTGGCATGGGTCAAACCAACCGCCACGCTGGTTTCATTTGTAAAGCCACACACGCAACAGGGACCGCAGTTGGTCCATGTCCACCGGCTTGGTGATGTAATCGGAAGCCCCGGCTTGCAGGCATTTTTCCCGGTCACCCTTCATGGCTTTGGCCGTGACGGAAATGATGGGCAGTTTCTTGAACTGCGGCAACTGCCGGATGCGGCGGATGGCTTCATACCCGTCCATTTCCGGCATCATCACGTCCATCAAAACCGCTTCCATGTCCGGATGCTTTTGCAGCAACTCGATGCCGGCTTGCCCGCTTTCCGCGTAGAACACCTGCATTTGATAGCCTTCCAAAGCCGACGTGATGGCAAAGATGTTGCGCACATCGTCATCCACGACCAGCACCTTGCGCCCGGAAAGCACGGAGTCGCTCCTCTGCACCTGCTCGATCATGCGGCGCCGGGCCTCGGGCAGCTTGGTTTGCACACGGTGCAGGAACAAGGCGGTCTCGTCCAGCAACCGCTCCGGTGAGCGGATGTTTTTGATGATGATGGAGTCGGAAATCTTGCGCAACTCCGTCTCCTCCTGGCGGCTCAACTCTTTGCCAGTGTAAACAATGACGGGCGGCGAGTGCCGGCCAAGTTGCTTGTGAATTTCCCGGATCAATTCCACGCCGTTCACGTCCGGCAAACCCAGGTCAAGGACCAGACAGTCAAAATGGGTCGTTTGTAAAACCGCCAGAGCCTCGGCCCCCGTCCCCACCGCGGTGGTGTGGACATCCCCGTTGCCGACCAGTTCCACCAGGCTTTGACGCTGCACGGCATCATCCTCGACGATGAGCAGATTCTTGATCGGGCGGTTGATGAACTCAATGATCTGGCTGAGCGCGGTTAGGAGCGTCTCCTTGGTGACCGGCTTTTGCAAAAACGAAACGGCGCCCAGCTTGAGGCCTCGTTCACGCTCGTCCTCCACTGAAATGATGTGGATCGGGATATGCCGGGTATTGGAGTCATGCTTGAGGCGGTCCAGCACCAGCCAGCCGTCGTTATCAGGCAGGTGAAGATCGAGGGTGATGGCGGCCGGCTTGAGTTGGCCGGCGAGGGCAATCCCGCGGGCGGCATTGCGCGCCACCACCACCTTGAATTTCTTCTCGCGCGCAAACTCCATCAGCACGCGCGCAAAATTCCGGTCATCTTCGATGATCAACAACACCAGGTCACCCGGCTGCAGGTTCGCCAGATCATCTGCCACCGCATCAACCTCGGCCTCCAGCGGCCCAGGCACCGGAGCGTCCTCCGGCCCCGCGATGACCGGACGCGGTTCGGGCGCGACCACGCCCTCCTGCCTTTGCCGCAAGATGGCTTGCGTCTGCTCGGTCGGAAGGCTGGCCGGCAGATAAAGCGTGAAAGAACTGCCCTGCCCCGGAATGCTTTCCACCTGGAGCGAACCGCCCAACAGCCGCGCGATTTCCCGGCTGATCGAGAGCCCCAGCCCGGTGCCGCCATATTTGCGCGCCGTGCCGGCCTCGGCCTGCTGGAAGGCTTCAAAGATGATTTGCTGTTTATCCTCAGCGATGCCGATGCCCGTGTCGGTCACGGCGAAAGCGATAACCGACGCCGCTTCATTCAAAACGGCGCAACCCGCGTCCCAGCCACCAGTCGCCGGCTTTAGCTTCAACTCCACCGAACCCCGCTCCGTGAATTTGAAAGCATTCGAGAGCAGATTTTTGAGGACCTGTTCCAACCGCCGCAGATCGGTGATCATCACCGGCGGAAGCTGCGGATCCAGCCGGACGTGGAAATCCAGGTGTTTATTCTCCGCCAAGTGGCGGAAGGTGCTTTCCACGAACTGCGCCAGTTCCGAGAACAGCACTCCGGTTGAATCAACCTCCACCGCTCCCGACTCAATCTTGGAAAGATCAAGGATGTCATTGATCAGTTCGAGCAGATCGTTGCCGGAGGAATGAATGGTTTGGGCGTACTGCACCTGCTTCTCCGTCAGGTTGCTGCCCCCGTTTTCCGCCAGCATTTGGGAGAGGATCAACAGGCTGTTGAGCGGAGTGCGCAGCTCGTGGGACATGTTGGCCAGGAACTCCGATTTATACTTTGAGGTCAGGACCAATTGCCGGGCTTTCCCTTCCAGCGCTTCCCTGGCCTGCTCAATCTCCCGGTTGGTGCGTTCCACTT
>JAQGOT010000448.1 GCA_028293465.1 Pedosphaera sp.
TGGATCGGCTTGTCCGCTTACGCGGCGGCCCGCACCCTGAGCACCTTTCGTGCGGAATCGTTCCGCTTCCGCCTGCTGCCGTGGTATGATCATTGGGTGAAGCGGCAATTGCAGCCGGGCGACCACATCGTTTCCAGCTACGGCTACGCCAACGAATCATTCCGCTGGGCGCGCGAGCACGGCGGCAAGACCTTCGTCGATGCCGGCAACTCGCACATCGAGAATTTCTGGAACGTGCTGAGCGAGGAACATCGCCGTTGGAACTGCAAGTATCCGCCCGTCGCGCGGCATTGGTATGAACGCTCCCGGGCCATGCTCGCGGAAGTGGATTACGTCCTCTCGCCCAGTCACTACGTGACGCAGTCTTTCTTGGAACGCGGTTTCCGCCCCGCGCAAATTCTCCGCACCATTTATCCCGTCGATCTTTCCCTCTTTCAACCCGCCGCGCTGCCGCGACCCAAAGACCGCCCGCTGACCCTCATCAACACCGGCAGCCTCTCCTTGCGCAAAGGCACGCCGTACCTGCTAGAAGCGTTTCAAATCGTGTTGCGCCGCCATCCCTCCGCGCGACTGCTCCTCACCCGCACCATTCAGGACGATGTGAAACCCGTGCTGGAGAAATTTCGCGATCTGCCCATCGATTGGTCGCCGCCCTTGCCGCACGCGCAACTCGCCGAGCGCCTGCGCAGCGCGGATCTGTTCGTGTTGCCATCATTGGAAGAAGGCCTGGTGCGCACCGCCCTCGAAGCAATGGCCTGCGGTTTGCCGGCGATCCTCACGCCTCATTGCGGCGCGAATGATTACATCCAGTCCGGCAAAAACGGCGAAGTCGTCCCCATCCGCGATTCCCAAGCCATCGCCGACGCCATCCTTCGATGGGCCGACCGCCTCCTCACCGCCACCGAGCCCCGGCCGCCCGGAATCGATCCCGCAGCCTTTTCCTTCCCGCATTTCGAGCGCCTCTTCTTCACCCAACTCCAGGAACTTGGCTTGTTGGACGGCAAATCATGAAACCCGCTCGCAAACCCAAGCCGTTGCCCTTCGTGTTCCTGAACGTCGCCACCACCGCCGACGGCAAGCTCGCCCCGGCCAACCGCCACTTCGTCCCCTTCAGCAGCGCCCGCGACCAGAAGCATCTGCTCGAACTCCGCACCACCGCGGACGCCGTCATGTCCGGTGCCCGCACCGTGGACCTGGCCCCCGTCAAACTCGGCCCCGGCGGAATTAAGTATCGACAGGAACGATTACGCCGCGGCCTCACCGAATACAATCTCCGCGTCGTCGTCAGCGGGGCAGGGACCCTCAATCCCAAAGCCGAGATTTTCAAGCATCGCTTTTCCCCCATCATCATCCTCACCACCGACCGCGCCCGTCCCGCCCAGCTCAAGCAACTCCGCGCCCTGGCCGACGAAGTCAAAGTCTGCGGCGAGCGCGATTTGGATTTCCCCTTCGCTCTGCGCTGGCTGCGCGAAAAGTGGAACGTCAAACGCCTCCTCTGCGAAGGCGGCGGCGAAATCAACGACGCTCTGTTTCAAGCCGGCCTCGTCAACGAAATCCACCTCACCCTCTGCCCGGTGATCTTCGGCGGCCGCACCGCCCCGACCCTCGCCGACGGCACCGGCTTCCCCACGCTCGCCGCCGCCGCCCGGCTCTCGCTCAAGTCCCAGCAGCGGATCGGCGACGAACTCTTCCTGGTTTACCGCGCCCGGAAATAACCCCTCTTCGTTTAACGTAGTAACATTAGATAGACACTCGCGATCAAATTTCCTCCCCGCACGCAGGGTATCCACCAACGAGATTAACCCGCCCACCCGGCAAAAACGCCGCAATCGGCCAATCGGGGAGCGCGGGACGTCCCGGTCCGCAGCACTACAAAATGCCACAAACGTCCGTGAACAAACCAGGCTCTGGCTCCGCGCTCACCACCGCCGCTTACTTCTGCAGCGTCGCCTTCATCGTCAACTCATCCAATCCCGGCTTGAGCAACTGCGAAACCGGGCAACCTTCCTTCGCCTTCGCCGCCGTCTGCTGAAACGTCGCGTCATCAATTCCATCCACCTGCCCGACCGTTTCCAGATGGATCTTGGAAAGTTTGAAACCGGTGTCCGTCTTCACCATCGTCAGCCGCGCTTGGGTTCTGATTTCCTTCGGCGCGTGCCCGCCGGCGGACAGCAAGTTGGAAAACGCCATGCTGAAACAGGATGCATGAGCCGCCGCGATCAGCTCCTCCGGGTTCGTCCCGTGCATGTCATTTTCAAAACGGGTTTTGAAAGAGTAGGGGGTGTTCTGGAGGATGCGGCTTTGCGTGGACGTGGTTCCCTGACCGCTCTTCAAATCCCCTTTCCACACCGCTTCAGCAGATCGTTCAATTTGCATAAATATAATTTAGTTCTCGTTGGTTTGTTTGGTTGATGGCCGAGTCCGAGCATACCAGCAATTGCTCATTCCCGCAAATCTCCCTGCTGCAAATCAGTTGAATGAATCCCGCAGCATTTTGGCACCGGAATTTGCCACCCTTTATGGGGTCAATACCCCATTCTGCGCCCCTTCCACCGCACGTAAGCTGCCCATCATCATTTTAGACCGCCGCCTGCCGGCATCAGGTCACAACCCAAAGCATCGGAAGTCGCAATGCAACTCTATGAAAATCTTCCTGCAAGACCAGCGGACTCAGTTGTACTGGATGGGCCTCGGCCAATGGACCAAAACTTCCGGAGAAGCTGTGGATTTTATAAATTCCGATAAAGCCATCGAGTTTGCTCTGCGCCACGGGTTATCCGGCACCCAGGTGGTTTTGAAATTCCCCGACCAGCCCTATCATATCTGCCTCCCGTTCGGCGGACGATCGCCCCAGCCCGCACCCGCCGCCTGACCTGCGGTTGCGGGAGCCCCCAAAAAACCCGCTGGCGGATTGTTGACCGGGTGTTAGTTTGTAATTGCCTGATTCGTTCCTTATTCACTAATCATGGGTTAACGGGGCGATCAAGGCGGGGCGACTCCTTAACCGGGGCCGCTCTTTTTGTGTCGTCCCCCCGGCCTTGAGCCACCCTCCAAGGAGTTGTTTTGCCCATCTCGAACGGGGCCTTTTACCCCATTGTTCCCGAGTTGCCCGCTCGTAGGTTGTCATAGTGTCTCGCTGCGACGGGCTAATCTGCTTTGTCGGTGATCAGGTGGGACCAGGAGAGTCAACCAACAAAGGAAATAAGAAATGAAACGCACACTGTTGTTACGAACCATCGCCCTCTGCATGACCGGCACTCTGCTGACGGGCTCGTTGATAGCCAGACAATCATCCGGCAGTTCCGGCAGCTCCAGTGATCCGAGTTCCTCCGGGTCCAGTTCTTCCGGGTCGAGCGCCTCACCTTATGGCTCGTCCTCGTCCTCCTCCGGCCTCTCACCCACCGGCTCGTCCATGTCCTCCCAAAAGCCGGAGCGTCTGAGCCAGATCATGGGAGCCACCGTCAAGGGGCAGACGGGTGAAACGTTGGGCCAGATCAACGACTTCGTGGTCAATCCCGCTTCGGGGCGCATCCAATTCGCCGTTATCTCGCTGAGCGATCAGAGCGGCAAACTCACGGCCGTGCCCTGGCCCTTGCTCCGGCCCGGCTCCGATCCCAGCACCTTCACGCTGAACGTGGACAAGCAGAAACTCAGCAGCGCGCAAACCTTCGATGCCAGTAGTTGGCCTGATTTCAGCCAGCCGGGATGGAGCCAGAAGGTATATTCGTATTACGGCATCCAGCTTCCGGGCCGGATGGGCGGCGGCGTCCCCACCGGTGGCAGTGAGAGCGGTGGCGGCTCCAGCCAGCCGCCGCCCAGCAGCGGCGGTTCCAGCCAACCGCCCAGCGGCGGCAGTTCGGGGAGCTCGGGCAGCAGCAGTGGTTCTGATCAAAGTAGTCCCAAATAATTAGCCCCAAAGAGCTTTGCTGCGAGTCTGAACCGGGAAGGGCCGGTTCAGTCAGGGAAACCCTGGAAAGAGAACTCTCTTTTTCCAGGGTTTATTTCGTTCAGGCGGGATGATACCTGCTGAAAGCCGGGCAGCTACAGCCCCTTACTGCCTGCGTCTTGGAAGGAGTCCGCCGATTACTTGGAGAGCTGCTTGGTCGTCCGTTTGATGCCATCGGAAAGCTTGCTGACCAAGGTGCCGAAAAATCCCTTTTTCTTGTTCCGCATCATCTCGCTCCAAGCCGTGAGATGGCACACATTGCTGCACGCCGGGCACAACTTCAGGTGCATGCCGCCCACCCGCCGAAGCTTGCGGATGCATTCATCGCAATGAACCCGCGTGCAATGCGGACACTCCCAAACCGCGTGCCGTGTTGCGTGCCCGAGACACGCAGGATAACCATCCGCGAGGGGGATTGGCGTCGGGATCGTCACCTGCTCCGGCTTGGGCAGCTCCGGCAGCACGAGCCGGATCGCCGGCGCATCCAGCACCAGTTCCACCGTGCCGAGGCGCAAGGATTGCCCGCCATACAATGCCGATTCCCGGACCGGATCCCCATCGATAAACGTGCCGTTGGTGGAATCCAGATCGCGCACAAAAACAAAATCATTGTCCACCAGCACTTCGCAGTGCAAATCGGAGATTTCGGCATCCTCGATCACATGGTCATTCTCCGCGCTCCGGCCAAAACTGTTCACCCCCGGCTTCAGTTCAATGACTTTAGCCGGTCGTTCTATCGCGGACTTGATGATCAATTTTGCCATGTTTGTGCTCGTCCTTTGAGAGGTTCCTGAGCCCGCATCCTATTTGCTGTCCGGCGGGCTGTCCATAAGTTTTGACAAGTTTTTGACCCCGTTGGCCGTCCCAATATTCATTTCAATCCAGGCTTGATTTACGATTGTAAAACCGGAATCATGGCGGCACTGGCCGGAGCCAGCATTCTGCAGCGGGTCGCTTCCGATCCGGAGCGGCAGGCCGGTGGCAACGCCGAGGGTGGATCGGCCTCCAAAAAGAACCACTCGGGCAGCGGAGATAATAATGGGTGACCCCTTTACGAACTGCAAATGAAAGCGCTCTCTTTGATCGGTCTGATATCAATGCTGCTGCTGGGCT
>JAQGOT010000464.1 GCA_028293465.1 Pedosphaera sp.
GATAACTTCGGGGTCGTCTCCGAGAAATACAGCCTGGCGTTCGGTGACAACGCCACCATCGGCTCCCACGACGGCGAAATCCTCGTCTCGCTCAAGCATGACCGTCGCCGCACCACCCCGGAATACGTCGCGGAATTGCGTCAGAACCTGCACGCCAAGTTCCCCGAGTTGACGTTCTTCTTCCAACCCGCGGACATCGTCAGCCAGATCCTCAACTTCGGCCTGCCGGCGCCCATCAACATCAAGGTCGCTGGTTACAATCGCGATGCGAATTTCGCCATCGCCCACGAACTGCGCGAACGCATCGCCAAAATCCCGGGCGCGGCGGACGTCTATGTTCAACAATCCCTGGATGCCCCCACGCTTGACCTCAATGTGGACCGCACCCTCCTCGCCAAGAACGGCATCAACCAACGCCAGATCGCCAACGACATTTTGGTCAGCCTCAGTTCCAGCAGTCAGGTCACCCCCAACTTTTGGGTGGATCCCGTCTATGGCATTCCGTTCCTCGTGGCGGTGCAAACCCCGCCCCACGTCGTGAACAGCCTGGGTGAATTGATGAATACTCCCGTTTCCGGAACTGTCGGTGGAAACAACACAGGCGCGGCCCAGTTGCTCAACAATGTGGCCACCGTTACCCGCGGCCGTGCTGCCAGCGTGGTCAACCATTACAACATCCAGCCTGAGTTTGACATTTTCGCCAACGTCCAAGGTCGTGATCTTGGGGCCGTGGCGCGCGAGGTGGATACGGTGGTCGCCGAGTTCCAGAAGAAACTGATCCCGGGCAACTCCATCTCCGTGCACGGCCAGGTGGAAAGCATGAAGACGGCTTTCACCCGCATGGGCCTTGGCCTGATTCTGAGTGCGCTGTTGGTCTATCTGCTCATGGTCGTCAACTTCCAAAGCTGGACCGATCCGTTCATCATCATCACGGCGTTGCCCGGAGCGTTCGTCGGCATCGTGGCCGCGTTGTTCCTCACCGGCACCACATTCAGCGTGCCCAGCTTGATGGGCGCCATCATGACCATCGGCGTCGCCACCGCGAACAGCATCCTGGTGGTCACCTTCGCCAACGGCGAACTCCGCCGGGGACTGAGTTCCTTCGAAGCCGCTCTGAGTGCCGGTGCCACCCGCCTGCGCCCGGTGTTGATGACTGCCGGAGCGATGGTCATCGGCATGTTGCCCATGGCCCTCGGCCTCGGGGAAGGCGGTGAGCAAAACGCTCCGCTCGGTCGCGCCGTCATCGGCGGCCTTTTGGTCGCGACGTTTGCCACCCTCTTCCTCGTGCCGGTGGTCTTCTCGCTGCTGCGGGCAAAAGGCGCACCCGCGATTGACGAGGAAGAAGAAGAAGCGTCCACCGTCCCTGCTGAACTCCATGCCCGGGCCTGAAATCTAAAATCTCAACTCCAATAAACTATGAACAACGCATCCTTGAAAACTGAAACCGCAAGCCCCGCCAATTCCATAAACACCCCCGCACACACGGATACCACCGTCCGCCCTGCCCCGGCCGATAAACGAACCAAGGCCACCGTGCTGATCGCCGCCGTGTTGATCGTTCTCCTGGTGCTGGCCGTCGGCATCGTCCCGCGCTTGCGCGCGCACGACAAACTGGTCCAGTCCGCCCAGGAAACCCTCCGGCCAACCGTGGCCGTTACCAATGTCACGCGCTCAACGCTCAATGCCGAGTTGTTGCTCCCCGCCAACGTGCGGGCATTCGAGGCCACCACGCTTTATTCCCGGGCCAACGGTTATCTCAGCAAATGGCTCGTGGATATCGGCGCGAAAGTCGAGGCTGGCCAGGTGTTGGCGGAAATTGACACGCCGGAGTTGGACCAGGAACTGAGCCAATCCCGGGCCGCGCTTGCCCAGGCCGAAGCCAACCTTACCTTGGCCAGGAGCACTGCCGAACGCTGGCAGGGACTCCTCAAGGACCGGGCGGTCAGCCAGCAGGAAGTGGATGAAAAGGCCGGCGCCCTTGCCGCCCGTCAGGCCGACGTCCATGCGGCCGGGGCTGCGGTAGGTCGTTTGGAACAACTCACCGGTTACAAGAAAATCACCGCCCCGTTTTCCGGCATCGTCACGCGGCGGAACGTTGACACGGGCGCGTTGATCCTCGCGGGTGGCAGTGGTAACGCGAATCCCCTCTTCGAATTGGCCCAGGTCAATACCTTGCGGGTCTTCGTGGACGTCCCCCAGGCTCACATGCGGGATGTGGCGGTGGATCTCCCCGTGCAAATTCGCGTGTCAGAGTTCCCCGACCGTACTTTCGACGGAAAAATCGTCCGCACCGCCGGCGCGCTCGACGCCACCACTCGCACCCTGCTTACCGAGGTGCAAATTGACAATCGCGATGGTGCCTTGATGCCGGGCATCCACGCCGAGGTGAAGCTGAAGCTGGCCCAGAGCAATCCCCCCATCGTTGTGCCCGCCACCAGTGTCATGAATCGCAGCGAAGGCTCGCTGGTTGCGGTGGTCGGGAGCGCCCAGACCATCCACCTGCAGAAAGTCCAGCTCGGACGCGATTTCGGCACCGGCATCGAAGTCGTTGCCGGCCTCGCGGACAATACCACCATCGTCCTCAACCCATCTGACACGCTCAAGGAGGGCACTCGGGTATTGTCCCAAGCGACTCCGGCGACAACCCCTCAGCTCGCGAAAAAGTAATTTCATCACTAAATTCATTAGAAGATATGAACACGCCATTGAATCATCTTGCGCTCGGTCTGGTTGTCAGCGTGCTGGCCGGTTGTGCCGTCGGACCGGATTACCAGCGGCCAACCGTCTCGACACCCGCCGCTTACAAGGAAACCGGGCTGGGCACTTGGAAAGAGTCCACGCCTCAGGACCAGATCGCCAAAGGCAGTTGGTGGGAATTGTTTGGCGACCAGACACTGAACGAACTGGAGCAACAAGCCACCGTCAGCAACCAGGAATTGAAGGCCGCCGTGGCACGCGTGACCCAGGCCCGCGCGACGGCCCGGGTGGCCAAAGCCGAATTCTTCCCGAACCTGCAAGCGGACCCGGCTTATGAACGGGACCGCACCTCCCCAAACCTTGCCAACCCATTTCCAAGAAACAACTTCAACGACTTCCAGGTGCCGGTTGATTTCAGCTATGAGTTGGATATTTGGGGCCGCGTGCGGCGCTCCTTTGAAGCCGCCACTGACGAAGCGAAGGCCAGCGTCGCCAGTTACGAAACCGTCTGGCTGACCCTGAAGGCCGAGGTAGCCCAGAATTACTTCACCCTGCGCGCAATTGATGCTGAACGCGCCATTCTGCGGAGCACGATCGAACGCCGGGAACAGGCGTTGCAACTGGCCCAGTCCCGTTATCGCGGGGGCGCGGCCAGCGACCTGGATTTGTCCCGCGCCGAAACGGAGCTCTCCACCACGGAATCCGAATACATCGGCTTGGGCAAAAGCCGTACGGAGTTGGAGAATGCCCTGGCCGTGCTGGTCGGCAAAAGCGCATCGGATTTTTCGCTGGCGGAAAGCCCGCTGGACCTGGTCCCGCCCGTGATTCCGCCCGGCCTGCCTTCGGAACTGTTGGAACGCCGCCCGGATGTCGCGGAATCCGAACGATTGCTGGCTTCTCAAAATGCCCGCATCGGGATTGCCAAGGCGGCGTTTTTTCCCGTGGTTCGCCTGACCGGCGCCGCCGGTTTGGAGAGCGGCGACATTTCCACGCTGTTTAACTGGCAAAGCCGCGCCTGGTCGCTGGGCCCGAGCATCTCCCTGCCGATCTTCGAAGGTGGGCGCAACGCGGCCAACCTCAGGCGCTCGAAAGCAGTGTATGAGGAAGCCGTGGCCCAGTATCGCGGGCGCATACTGGTGGCCTTTCAGGAGGTGGAAAATGGCTTGAGCGGCCTGCGCATTTTGGCGGAACAGAACGTGGCCCAAGCCCGTTCCGTCGCGGCCGCCAGCCGGACCGCTGATATTTCCAACAAACGCTATCTGGCGGGCCTGGTGAGTTACCTCGAGGTGGTCGATTCGGACCGAACCAAACTCCAAACCCAGCGCGAAGCGGCCCGGATCCTCGGCCAACGCCTCGTCACCAGCGTGCAATTAATCAAGGCGCTGGGTGGTGGTTGGGCTGATTCAAGCCTCCGAGCCTCAGCGAAATGAAATTGAATTCCCTCCCCAACCGCCATGGAACGACCAGCACGCGCCCAGTATTCGATTATCTTTGTTCAAACCATTTCTGAAACGAGCATTCTTTAACCCACAACAACCCCATCCAATGAAAAACAAAACCATCCTCATCACCGGCGGCACCACCGGCATCGGTCTGGCCACCGCCCAACTCCTGAGCGCCGAAGGCGCGAAGGTCATCGTCACAGGCCGCAACCCCGAGACGCTTGCCGCCGCGCAACGCACACTGCCCGCCAGCGCAGTGGTCATCAAGTCTGACGCCGGCTCTCTCAGCGCCGCCCAATCGCTCGGCAAGGAAGTTAAAAAGCACGCTGACCGTCTTGACGGCGCGTTCCTCAACGCCGGCGTCGCTCAATTCACCCCGCTCGAAGCGGAGACGCCGCAACACTACGACGACATGTTCAACATCAACGTGCGCGGCCCCTTCTTTCAGCTCCAGTCGCTGTTGCCGCTCCTGGGCAATCCGAGCTCGGTCGTGTTCACCTCCTCCATCGCCGCCCAAATAGCCTCGCCCGGTGCCTCGATTTATTCTGCGACGAAGGCCGCCATCGTATCTTTCGGGAAAACGCTCGCGGTCGAGCTCGCGCCCCGGGGGATCCGGGTCAACGTGCTGAGCCCTGGGCCGATCACCACTCCCATTATTAACCGGCTTGGCCTGACGCCTGAGGCACGGAAAGACTTTGAAGAATTAGCGACCTCCAAATCGCTGGTCAAACGCTTCGGCACGTCCGAGGAGGTTGCCAAGCTCGCCCGCTTTTTGCTTTCCGACGACTCGAGCTTCGTCATCGGCGCCGAAATGGTCATCGACGGCGGCGTCCGCCTGACCTGAGCCGCTCGTTCACCAACGCCCTCTTCAGTCACCAAGCGCCATCGTCACCGGTCAGAGACATTTCGCTAAGGCCAATCGGTGCTCCAGGCAAGGCTGCAAATCAAAAGGGGATCTCTTGCGAGATCCCCTGTGTCCTACATTATCAAGGCAATTCAGCCTTCAGCGTATCACAACTCTAATTTAGTTTTTGAATGAGAATGGAGGCGTTCACCGCCGCAACTGTGCCGCCGATCGGAGGAGTTGCCGCCAGCGTAACCGCCGCCGCCGATGTATGATTTCGAAGCGTCAGAACATCGTTGGCTCCGATATACAGGATAGCCTGACCGGTGTTTTGCTGTGTGCCGGCGCCGGAACCATAAACGCTTCCCGCAACCTCGACGCCATTCAAGAACAGCGCGAATTGGTTGGGCTCGGTGCCCGACACGGAGTAGGTAACCTTGTAATCGCCCTGATTCACAAGGATGATGTCAGCGCTTCCCAAGCCATGAGTAATCCCAGCGGTACCGATGCCATTGTCGCTAAAAAGGACAGCCGTTTCCAGCGGCACCACTTGCGCGCTTAAGTTGTAAACGTACCCGTATTCGGATGAGCCGGATCCCGCGGATCCAGGCGCGCCGGTTGCTCCCGTCGCACCGGTGTCACCTTTTGGCCCTATCGGTCCGACAGTTCCGTTTATTCCATTCGTTCCATTCTTTCCGTTGACTCCGTTTGTCCCATTGAGTCCATTTGTCCCATTCAGTCCGTTCTTTCCCGCCGGTCCAATGGCTCCAGTATCTCCTTTATTTCCTTTCGGGCCCATGGGTCCAATCGGCCCCTGTAAGCCAGTGGCGCCTTTATCGCCCTTAATTCCTTGCAACCCCGGTGGTCCGGTGGCTCCGGTTGCACCTGCGGGTCCTGCTGGTCCCGGCGGCCCTGGGGGGCAGTCACAAGCGACACAGCTACATAGGGAGACATTTGTTGAGGCAAGAATTACGTTGTTCTTCCAGATGTTCAGCACGTAAGTGCCGGGGGACAGGCCGGCTGGCCGAGTCGCGACGAAAGTTTGATTCGTGTAATCATAGGTGCCGGTGAGGATCACCCCTCCAAATTGAGCCACAAAGGGCCCGTAGGGGATATGGCTCAACAGAATGGTGAGGTTGGTGCAATTACAGTTCGTGACGCCGGTGATGTGGCCGGTCCCTCCCGCCCGGGCGGTTGATGACAGCGCCATGATGGCAAGCAGGATCACCCAGGATCGGGACAACGAGCCGAACAGCCGCCCGGATGACTCACGCCAACTTGAGCACTGCAATTGCGGTGTGGAGGTTTCTAATGTGGTGGTATTCATAATTACTTTTTGATTCTGATTACTTGAATTAACTTCCGTTGATTTGCTTTTAAGGGGTGATAATTACCATCCGTGCGGCAACGTTCACGGGCTATGCGACGTGCCTATCCGGCGCGAGCCGCGATGCTCGCGCAAGGCTCGGGATTTGGGTGGTTTTCACGGCTCCAGACTAGACCAGAAAACCGTACGCGCTAGAAAGGGGTTGCCCGTGGGGGATTTCCCCCATGCTCTGGCAGTCCCTGTAAATCCCCGACACTGTAAACCACCACGCATCGAGATGCTCAACGGCTTCGACCGGGGCGATCCATTACGAGCGGACCAGCATGGAAGGCACCCGGGAAAGCCGCACTTGAAAGAATATTTTCAGCACGTGCTGCTGAAGCAGCCTGTCTTTCAATACCGGGCGCACGCTTGGCGCCACTTCCCCCCCTTGATTGCAGGTTGGGAGATGCTATTCAGTCACGAAGGAAAATAGGGGTGTGGTAATTTCAAGTCTGACGCCGGCTCTGTCAGCGCCGCCTAGTCGCTCGGCGACGAAGTCAAAAAGCACGCCGACCGTCTTGATGGCGCGTTCCTCAATGCCGGGGTCGGTCAGTTCACCCCATTCGAGTCGGAGACGCCGCAACACTACGACACCACGTTCAACATCAACGTGCGCGGACCCTATTTTCAGCTCCAGTCGCTGCTGCCGCTCTTGGGCAATCCCAGCTCAGTCGTGTTCACCTCGTCCATCGCCGCGCAAGAAGGCTTCGCCGGCGCGTCCATTTATTCCGCGACGAAGGCCGCCATCGCATCCTTCGGGAAAACGCTCGCCGTCGAGCTTGCTCCCCGGGGCATCCGCGTCAACGTGCTGAGCCCGGGGCCGATCGCCACCCCCATCCTCGGCAAGGGGGGGCTTTCGCCTGAGGCACAAAAGGGCTTTGAAGAATTGTTGACCTCCAAGTCGCTTCTCAAACGCTTCGGCAGCTCTGAGGAAGTTGCCAAGCTCGCCCGCTTTTTGCTTTCCGAGGACTCAAGCTACGTCATCGGCGCCGAAATGGTCATTGATGGGGGCGTCCGCCTGGCCTGAGCTGCTGGCTCACCATCCGCAGGAAATTCCATGTGACATCATTGGACTTTCTGGACGAGCGCCGGCACTTCACTGTCCGCTTGCGTGAGCAACAGAAACCGCTGTTGCTCCTGCTTTTCATTCGCCGAGGTCAGAACCTGTCGCAACGGGCCAATTGCCTGGGCGACTTGCGCCCCGGCCAGGTTCGTTTCGAAGGTGACGAGCGCTTCTTTCCGTCCGAAGGGTGCGGTTCGGGATTCCACCAGCCAGAGCGTATATTTTTGTCCCGGTTTCAAACCAGACACTGCAGCCTGCAACAGGTCCAGCGGACCTAACACATTCACGGAGACCGTGGCATGCGCCGGGCCGCCACTGCTTTCCGGCGCAACCAAGGTAAGATGCGCAGCCTTGCCCGCGTCGCCGAGCGGCATCAGATTGGCCGTGCCGTCGCCACTTGGCACCGCTTGAGGAACATAGACGAGCGCCTGCGGTTGCTGACCGATGGGGATCGTGGCGAGGACGGTGTTCTTGAGGGTGTCGATGCCCACGACTGCGTCCTGATTTTCCAGGCCGACATAGACTCGCGTTCCATCGCCTGAGCCCCAGATCCCATGCGGCAAATCGCCGGTCGGAATGGTGGCGACCAAGGTTGGCTTCTCGCCCCGGCGATAGACTTTCACGACGTTTTCTCCGCCCACCGTCACGTAGGCGAACTTGCCGTTGTCATTGTCCACAAGTGTGACGTGGTTGGAGATGGGGCCGCTATCGAGTGTGGCAAAGATGTGGAAGGGCGGCTGAGCGGTCATCACCTGCGTTTTGCCCGAGTCTTTGAGGGTAAACCAGACCTCGGTTCCGTCCCGGCTCACGGCCAGATTGGGCGAGAAAGGACTGACCTGCGGCACACGGGCCACGACTTCGTAACTCCGCGTGTCCACCACGTCCAACTCAGGCGTGAAACTGGAAGGTACAAAGGCATAGCGTCCATCCGGGCGAAACAGCACCATCCCTGGTCCGTTGGCGGTCTGCACGCGGCGGGTCTCCTTCATCTGCACCGGATCGATCACGGAGACATAATCCTCGCCGCGCACCGTCGCCCAGACCTCCTTGCCATCAGGCGTGAAGAACGCCTCGTGCGGTGAGCGGCCGATGTAAACCACGCCTTTGACCTTATTGCTCGCCGTATCGATGAAGGTGATCGAGTTGGAGCCGATGGAAACGACCACCAGCGTTCGGTGGTCCGGTGAGAAGCCCATGCCGTGCACGAGCAACTGGCCTTTGTACAGCGGGCTGAGCGCGCCCGGCACGGGATCACCGAGACGGATGACACCCAATAGTTTGTTCGAGGCCGGATCAATCACCGAAATGGTGTTCGAGGTCTGGTCGGCGGTGTAAACCCGGTCCTGATTGGAAACTGGGATCGGAGCCGTCGCTTCCAGTTGCCTCGGTTGGGGTGAGTTTGGCGTATCAGGTTGCAAGGCGACCAACCGGAGGCGCATCACTTCGATCTCCTGTTGCTGAGTAACAATGATCTCCTGAGCCAACCGCCGCAGGACGGGGTCTTTACCGTGCAACAGGACAACTTTCGCCATGTCAACGGCACCCTGGTGGTGCGGAATCATCATGACGGAAAAGTCATGATCGGGATCGCCGGTCATCGGCGCAGTCATCATGTCTCTATCCATGGTTGCCATGCTTTCCATCATCGCTCGGCCGAACGCCGGGTTCGCGTTCGTGTGCGCCGTGTGTTCCTGTTGCGAAAGAGCTGACGGACACAAATAAATTCCGAGCGCAACCGCGCCGGGAACATAGAACCGTTTCAGGATGGTTGTAATCTGGCAGTTCCCGCTCACCGCGCGGGTTGATGGGCGGCGCGTGGCCCAATTTACCAGACCAACAACACCACTTCCAACGGGTTGATAAAAAAATCCCGCTGCAAAAAAATCCCGGTTGTGCATCTGAGTCGTAGATATCATACCGTGTTCTCCTTTTCTGCTTTGGTGTCCGGCCGGTGCTGTGCTCCTTGCGGGCGGAAAATTCCTAAACCATGGAATCCTACCACCAAGCCTTGGTTCGATAGAATCGGGTGAACACCTGCTCGCGCATCGGGTACGCTCAACGAAACCATTCGTTGTGCGTGCGTTTATCGGTGGACGGACGTGGCAGCCGAGGCTTGATTCTGCTTTCTCGTCCTCAATTGCAAATCGGGAAAGAGGTTCTTTTCGTCCAAGGGGAGGCGAAGTTGGAAGCAAAAAGCGAGAAGACGGAGCGTGCACCCTGAAGGTCTCGCTGCTGTTTCTCCTAAGCGGCCGTCTGATCTCAGACGGCCGCGCCCGATTTGATTTCGCTTCAGCCTGGCTGAAGCTTAGGCGGCGACGTCCACGTCCGCCACGTCCAGAAAGCCCTTCAAGTGGAAGGCGCGCGTGGGGTGACGCAGTTTGCGCAACGCCTTGGCTTCGATCTGGCGGATGCGCTCGCGGGTGACTTTGTAATGGCTGCCGAGCTCTTCCAGGGTGCGCCCGTAACCGTCCACCAACCCGAAGCGCATTTCGACAATCCGGCGTTCGCGCTCGCTCAGGCTGCCCAGCACCTTGCTCAATTTTTCCTTCAACAGGCTGTTGCCCGTCATCACCGACGGATTCTCCGCCCCTTTGTCCTCGATGAAATCACCGAAACAAGCGTCGTCGCTGTCGCCCACCGTGGCCTGCATGGAGATGGGGTTCTGGGCCATTTTGAGGATGGCTTTGACGCGCTCGCCGGAAAGCTGCATCTCGTCGGCAATTTCCTCCGGCGTGGCTTCGCGGCCGAAGGCTTGGAACAGCTCCTTTTGCGCCCGCATCAGTTTGCCGATGATCTCGATCATGTGCACCGGGATGCGGATCGTGCGCGCCTGGTCGGCAATGGCGCGGGTGATTCCTTGCCGGATCCACCACGTCGCGTAAGTGGAAAACTTGTAGCCGCGGCGATATTCGAACTTCTCCACGCCGCGCATCAGGCCGATATTTCCCTCTTGGATCAGGTCCAGGAACGGCAGGCCGCGGTTGATGTATTTCTTGCCGATGGAAATGACCAGTCGCAGGTTGGCTTCGGCCATTTCTGTTCTGGCCTGATCGGTCCTGGCCGCGCACTCATTTAGCTGCTTGTGGGCCTTCAGATATTCGCCATGCGGCATGCGCGCGAACTCCTCCAGCGCGTTGATCTTCTGCTTCTCGGATTTGATGATCGACTGCTGATGTTCGGATTTGCGCTGGCTTTCCATGTCCGCAATGGTCCGCAAGCTGGACTGGATCTTGTCGTGGATGTTCTGGGTCACCAGTACCATCTCCTCGATCACCTTCTGCTTGTAATGAAACTTGCCGAAAGTGTCCTGCAACTTCTTGTCGAGCTTGCGGAATTCGCCGAAAAGCTTCTCCTGCGCAGCCTTGCTGGCCTCCTGCCACTGGGCGTATTTTTCATCCACCTTCTGGTCCAACTCGCGCACCTGCTTGACCAACCGGCGTAAAACCTTCAAATGCTGGTCGCGGCTCTCGACCTTGCTGTCCACGATCACCCGGTCAAAGCGTTCCTTGGGCGGCTCGGAAATCAGCTTTTCCGCCAGCGCGATGTGCTCCTTGGCGGCAAAACCGAAGCTGTAAATGATCCGCTTTTGCTCGTTCTCGGCAGCTTCAATCCGTTTGCAGATAACCACTTCCTGTTCGCGGGTCAGCAGCGGCACCTTGCCCATCTGCCGGAGGTACATACGAACGGGATCATCCAAAATATCCAGGCGTCCCTTCTCTTTTTCCTCTTCCTCCTCCACTTCCG
>JAQGOT010000606.1 GCA_028293465.1 Pedosphaera sp.
TCGACCGCTGTACCGATCCGCCTCCGTTCGCTGCTCGCGTTGACCTGCCTGCTGGGCGCGGTTGGTTGCTCCACCACCACGGACAATTGGAACAGTCGCATTGGCAGTTATACCTATTCGGACATGGTGAGTGATTACGGCGCGCCACTGACCGCCAATGCATCTGCCGGGAGCGGGACCATGGCCCAATGGGTTGTTTACCGCGAGCGGCGGCCGGGAGACTACGGCCACGCAGCAGGTGGCGCTGATCCACACAAGACGATTCACCGGCGCGCCGGATCCATCTGGCGCACCGACTATTTGTATGAGATGACCTTTGATCCGGCAGGTCGCTTGACCTCGTGGAAAAAGATCGCCCAGTAACCGACCCGCCCCGCGTTGCGCTCCGGCCTGGGTTAGGCTAATCTCGTTCCATGTCAGAGAAATCATTGAAGGTCCTGGCGGTAATCGGCAGCCTGCACAGCAAGTCGGTCACGCGAACGGTCGTCCATCTCGCGGCCGATCGGCTCAAGACGGACGGCTGTTCGGTGGATATTCTTGATTTCGAGCACGAACCGCTCGCATTGTACAATCCCGATACCGCGCATGAGGGCGACGTCTTCTCCGCGCTGAAAGTCCGCGTGGAGCGTGCCGATGTCATCCTGCTAGGGACGCCCGATTACCACGGCAGCATCAGCAGCGCGATGAAAAACTTTCTGGACCACTTCTGGCGTGAATTCGCCGGCAAATTGTTCGCCACCATCGTCGCCTCGCATGAAAAGGGGCTCACGGTCACCGACCAGTTGCGAACGGTGGCCCGGCAATGTTACGCCTGGTCGCTGCCTTACGGCGTGTCATTCACCGAAGGCCAGGATGTCAAGGACGACCAAATCGTCAGCGAGTCCTTCCAGAAGCGGTTCGACATGCTGGTGCGGGACACGCGCGTTTATGGCGAGTTGCTCGCCCGCCAACGCCACGCGGACCTGCATGGCACCGAACCCGGTTTCCTGGCGCGGCTGCGACCCTAACCCGCTTTGTCGGTGCCGAATCTAAACATTGCCGGCGCCGTCACGTGCCATTAAATTTATTTGATGATGAATACGGCCACAGTTCAACTCGGTGGAGTGGATCGCTTCCAATTGCGCAAGCCGATGCCGCCGGCTCAATTCGATGTGCTCTCCCGTGAAATTCTCGCGCTCAAAAAAAAGCTGAACGCCGTCATTCTCGTCCACAACTACCAGGTCCCGGAGATTCAGGACATCGGTGATTTTGTGGGCGATTCCCTCGGGCTCTCGCAACAGGCCGCCAAGACCGACGCCGACGTGATCGTGTTCTGCGGCGTGCATTTCATGGCCGAGACCGCGAAGATCCTCAACCCGGGCAAGATCGTCGTATTGCCGGACAAGGACGCCGGTTGCTCCTTGGAAGAAAGTTGTCCCGCTCCCAAACTCGCCAGATTGCAGGCGACCAATCCCAATTTTTACACCATCACCTACATCAATTGCAGCGCCGAGGTGAAGGCCCTCAGCGACGTCATCTGCACCAGCGGCAATGCCGTGAAAATCGTCAACGCCGCTCCGAAGGACCGGGATCTCCTGTTCGTGCCGGATGAAAATCTCGGCGCCTGGGTCATGGAACAGACCGGTCGTCCCATGACCCTTTGGCGCGGCAACTGTTACGCCCATGTCGAGTTTCGCCGCGACAATATTCTACGCCTGCGGGAAGAGTTCCCCGATGCCAAAATTGTGGCACATCCTGAGAGCCTGCGCGAAGTGCGCGAGCTTTCAGACGAGGTCTGCTCGACCGAGAAGATGATCACCTACTGCCAAACCAACCCGGCCAAGCGTTTCGTCATCGTCACGGAATCCGGCATCATCCACCGGCTGCAAAAGGAATGTCCCGACAAGGAATTCATCTGCGCGCCGGTCTTCGACGTGATGAAACTGCCCACGGACAATTGCCGTTGCAGCGAGTGCAAATACATGAAAATGAATACGCTGGTGAAGGTGCGCGACTGCATGGCCAACCTGGCCCCACGCATCGAACTGAGCCAGCACATTATAGATCGCGCGCGACGTCCGATCGAACGGATGCTGGAGATCTCGGCCCGACCGTTGGAAAACGCGGGCTAAGCCGGAATTGGGAATTCAATAGCGGATTTTATCCGCCTTTTCCTGCCACTCTTTGAACGCGACCAGCGCTTCCTTCCGCATGTACTGGCGCATCGGCAGTTTGCGGTCTTCAATCGGCCGCGCCACCTCGGTGTAAATGAAATCATCGTCGAAATCGATCTCCGCCGCATCCTTGCGCGTGTTGGCATACCAAACCTTTTTCAGTCGCGCCCAATACATCGCCGACAGGCACATCGGACATGGCTCGCAACTGGTGTAGAGCTCGCAATCATCCAATTGGAACTTTCCCAAGCGGCGGCACGCCTCCCGGATCGCCACCACCTCGGCATGCGCCGTCGGGTCGTTGCTGGACGTGACCTGGTTCCAACCACGCCCGATAATCTTCCCTTTCCGCACCACCACCGCTCCAAACGGTCCGCCCTGTCCCTGCCGCATCCTCTGGATCGAGAGCCGGATGGCCTCCTGCATGAAAACTTTCTTCATAAAAACAAATCTGCGGGCTTCGCGTTGGCCGCCAGTTGGCGACCACCCTCAAACATCGGCTCCAGCCGCCCTTGATGCCATTTCCGCAGGCGGTATAAGGTTGCGAAAGTGAAATCCGGCGCCGCCCCTCCCTGCCCGCCCACCAACTCCCCGCCGCGCCGAACATTGTCCTGCATCCATGCCGGCAACGACAGATGATACGGGTTCCGCTGCACTTCGCCCACGTGGAAGGTCAGCGCGGTGATCAGGTCCGCCAGATCCGGCGCGCTGATCTCGACCATCAAATTCGGCGTCGCCATCGCCCCCCAAAATTCCGTTTCCACCGCGAAGCAACTAAAGCTCGGCGGCAAACTCTTGAGGGCATCGTGCACCAGGTGATGCGTCCCGATATGCGAGCTGTTCCAATCCGTGTCGTGCGGAAAAAGGATCACCCGCGGTTGGTGCTCGGCCAAGATGTTGGCCACGACCTTCACCGACTGCGCCCAATACGCCGGTTCCTGTTCCCGGGTTGTGACATTCACCTTCTCCAACCCCGTTGGCGTGGTCTGGACCAGCCCGAACCCGATGCAGTCGCAGCAGGCTTTCAACTCCGCGAGGCGTCCGGCTTGCCGCTCCTTGTTGCTCCCCTGGGTGACGGCCACGTTAATCACATTCCACTTCGCCTCGCGCAGCAACCGCAGCGCCAACCCGCCGATGATCACCTCGTCGTCCGGGTGCGGCGAGAAAATCAGCACCTTGGGCGCATTGACCGCCAAATCCGGCCGCGGCGTCCGCGCAAATTTCCCCAAAGGATAAGTTTTCCCTTCTTTCGCAAACCGCGCGTATTCCGCCACCAAATGATGATAAGGATTCATGAAAATTAGCTGATTTTTATCTGCGGCAGACTCGCCGCCGCCACGGCTTGCCCATGGCGTTTATCCTGCTCGTCCGGCACATGAAACGCGATCCGTCCGGCCAGTTCAGGAAATTCCGCGCGCAACACTTCCTTGGCCCCGGCCAGGATGATGTCCCCGCCCTCCCCGCTCGTCACGCGCCCGAGAATGAGCACGGTGTCGAAATCGTAAAAGTCCGTGTTATGCGCCATCGCGTAACCCAGATACGTGCCGATGGTCTGGTAAATCTTCCGCGCCCGCTCATCGCCCTGCGCCATGAGCGCCTGCACCTGCTTGAGCTGCTCCGGCAACGGCAGCTTCGCCTCCACCTGGATGCCCGCCGGCAACATCAACCGCCCCACGGCTTGCTGCGAAAAATATTGCACCCCGACCCCGTAATCGCCCGACCACTCATCACACGCCGCGTCGGGATCATAATCCACCGGCGTGAACGCCAGTTCATTCAGCCACGAAGTGATGTTCCCCTCGCGCGTCACGTAACCGGCCGCCGTGCTCGTGCCCAGCGCCATCCCTAAAACCGCATTCCGGCCCAGCGACATCGACCCCGCCAGCGCCGTCACTTCCCCGTCGTTCACCACTTCGAGCGGCACGCCGTTCCACGCTTTCTGCACCTCCAGGAAAATATCTTTGACCCGCCGGTCGAAAACTTCGATCGGCACCCCGCGAAAAAGCGAGGCCACCTTCACACGGTTGTTCACATAAACGCCGGCCGCGCTGCCGCCGATGGCGTCCACGCGCGGCAGGTGCGCCGCGGCTTTCCGCAACGAATCCATGATCCCTTCGAAATGATACTGCGGGTCGGCTTGGAAGTAAGGATCCCACACCGTCTCCTCGCTGAAAACCACCTTGCCGTCCATCACCGCCGCCACCTTGCGGTCGCTCCCGCCCAAATCAAAACCGATGCGGCAACCGTCCAGATGCCGCCCCAGCGGCGTCGTGGTCGCACGGGCGGCCGGGACCTGCTGCGTGACGACAACTTCAATCGGCTGGTCGTAAATCCGGCGGCCGATGATTTCCGAGTCAAACTTCCCCGTGGGCCGTTCGGAATAATATTTTTGCAACGCCGCTCCCAGCGGCTTGGGCCCGTTGAAGTAAATGCGAAACCCTCCCCACGACCAAAGTAGAAACTTCACCAGGCGCTCAAGGTAAATGAAATTCCCCGCGGCCTGCGGATGGCTCTCGGGCAGCAGCTCCGTTTTGAAATGAAACACCGACCCATCCGCCTGCTCCAAGGCGAGTTCCACCGGCACGGCGTGCCCGCTCGCGCGAACCTGCGCCCG